>JBILSW010000304.1:0-4553 GCA_044371895.1 Rubrivivax sp. | reverse complement strand
ACCGAGCGCGGCAGCTCGGGCAGCCCGGTCTTCGACGACCGCTGGGAACTGGTCGCGCTGCACCACGCCGGCAGCCCGCTGCTGCCTCGCCTGGGCGGCAAGCCGGGGCGGCTGGCGGCCAACCAGGGCATCCGCATCGACGCCATCCGTGCCGCCATCGCCCGGCGCACCTGACTCCTCACCCCAGCCTGACCGGAGGACCGATGACCGACACCCCCCGCACGCCCTGGATCTGCGCCACCCGCGACGTGCCGCTGGGCACTCGGCTGTCGACCTGCGCGTCCTACGCAGCCCTGGAGGGTGTGGCCGAGCAGGCCAAGTGCTGGCCCCGGGGCACGGTGCTGAAGGTGCACTTCGCGCAGGCCGCGCCGGCGCTGCGCGAGCGCACCCTGCACGCCGCCCGCCAGTGGCTGGTACCCGGCGTGCAGCTGGACATCGTCGAGACCGACGACCCTCACGATGCCCCGCTGCGCGTCACCTTCCGGCCCAGGGCCGGGAACTGGTCCTACGTCGGCCGCGACTGCCTGGAGATCCACCGCGGCCAGCCGACGATGAACCTCGGCGACGTCTCGCTCGAGTCGACCGACGACGACTTCGACAGCCTCGTCATCCACGAGTTCGGCCACGCGCTGGGCTTCGTGCACGAGCACGTGCACCCCGAGGCCCGGATCCGCTGGCGCAAGCAGGCCGTCTACGACGACCTGGGCGGCGAACCCAATCTCTGGGACCGCGCCACCGTGGACGCCAACGTCTTCGAGTCCTACGACCGCTCCGACCTCGTGGCCACGCCCTTCGACCCGGTCTCGGTGATGATCTACCCCATCGCCGCGAGCTGGACGACCAGCGGCAAGGCCTTCACGCCATCGGCCCGGCTGTCGGACGGCGACGCCGAGACCATCGCCCTGCTCTACAGCTGATGGATGCTGCGGCCGCAACGTCGGCGGGTGGCGTTGCGGCCGCGGGTGACCATGTCCGCTGGACGCCCAGCGATGCGGTGCTTCTGCACCCCGAGCGCTTCGCGCCCTTGCTGCCGCCGGTGCCGCCGAAAGGGCCGCTGGCGGCCGAGTGGGCCGCCCACGGCGGCAAGGTCGGCTGGGGCGCCGCGCTGCTGGCCCTGGGCAGTGCCTGGCTGGTCTGGCCCCCGACTGCCGACGATGGCAGCCCGACCTGGCCATTCGGCGTGGGCTTCATCGTCGCAGGGCTCGGCTGCCTGGCCTGGTGGCAGTGGTCACGGCGAGGCGTCGACGCGCAGCATCGGCTGGCCCCCGGCGACGCGACCTGGCTGCTGGGGCGGGCAGTCCGCGTGGACGTGCCGCTGTGGACCGACCAGGCGCTGATCTGCGCGCTGTTGGCCAGCGAGGCTGCCGGCCACTTGCAGGTCGCGCGGGTGATCGAAGACGGCGCCGAGGTGGTTCGCGTGCGGGCGCTGGCCGGCGGTGAGGGCGCGTGGCCCGTGGATGCCCTGGAAGACCGCCTGCGGCCGATGGGCGCCGAGGACCTGGCCTCGATGGTGCGCGACTGGTTGGCGGGTGACAGCTACGACCCAGGCGGCCGCGCGGCGCGGCTGTTGCAGCACGGTCTGGTGTCGCGGCGGCTGGGCGGCTACCTCCACTACGACGAGAGGGCGCACACCCAAGGCGGCCGCACGGTGGGCGACACCTACGCGCTGCACGACCAGGCCGAAGCCCAGCGCGACGCCGCGCCAGTGGCGCAAGCCCAGGCCCTGCTCGACCGCTGCCAGCGCGAGCGCCCCGAGCTGTGGGCGGCCCTGCGCCGCGCCATCGCCAGCGGCCTGGCCAGCCGGACACTGGCCCCGGACTGGGTGCAACGTGGCCCGTTGGTGAGCGTCCCGGAGTATCCGCACGTGGAGGCACCCCTGCATGCGCTGGATGCCGTGCCGGCGCACGGCGCTGCCAACGATGCGCCCCCAGTTGGCCTCCGGGCCCGGGCCGATGACGCAGCGGCCGATGCCGTGCCTGTCGGCCTGCCCGCTCCGCCGTGGACGGCGGTGCTGGGCGGTGCGCTGGCGGTGGCGGCGCTGGCCGTGGTGCTGCCCCCCAGCGGGCTGGCCGACTTCCTGCACAGCCCGGCCGTGGCCATGGCGCTGGTCTTCGCGGCGGCGTCGGCGGCCTTCGAGGCGTGGCAGGTGGCGCGGGCCCGCCGCAGCCTCGACGCGCGGGCCGCGGCCCACCCGCCGCCACCGAGGCTGGCCGCCCTGGCGGGCAAGCCCTGGCAGGGTGTGGCCCTGGTCGGCACCGTTTACGGAACGCTGGCCGCGCTGGTGGGCCGTTGGGGCGGCGAAGGCTGGGGCGGTCTGGCCCTGCTGCTGCTGGCCGGGGTGCAGGCCCTGGTCTGGCTGGCGCGGCACCATGTGGAGCCCCAGGACGTGGTGCGGGCGGTGAGCGCGCACCTTGCGGCGAGGCAGCAGGCGGGCCGCCGGGCGCTGGGCGATGCGGCGATGAGCGCGCCACCGGCCACGGCCCAGGCGCCGCGGCCCGGCGGCCGCCCGCCGCCGCCGGTGCTGATGACCGACGGCGATGCCCTGCCCGAGGCCGACCCCGGGCTGCTGGCGCTGCTGCGCCGCCCAGCGGCCCGCCGACGCGCACTCCACCGCCTGCACTGGGGGGCCACCGCGGTGCTGGTGGCCGGCGCGGCGACGCTGCTGGGGGGCATGGCCGCGATGGCATCCGTGGGCTCGATGCCGCCGCTCGACGAGCAGGCGGTGGGCACCCTGCTCCTCGTCTTCGGCTTCCTGGGCGGCGTGCCCCTGATGGCCGGCGTGTCCCTGAAGGCGCTGGCCTTCGACCCCGAGGGCAGCCTGGCCCCGGTGCTGCCGCGCTGGATCGCCACCGTCGCTCGCGTGGGGCTGCTGACGCTGGCCCTTCACCTGCCGCCAGTGCCTGGCCTGGTGCTGGCCGGCTGGGTGCTGCTGCAGTGGCTGGGCCTGCACCTGGCGCTGGTGCGCCTGGGGCGGCGCCACCCGCTGCTGGCACCGGCGCGGCTGACGCTGCTGCGCGTCTTCGACGCCGCCAGCTTCGAGGACTTCGCGGAACTGATCGCGCCCTGGCGCGGCGTCGGCCTCATCGAGTACCTGGAAGGGCCCGACACCATCGGCCAGCGCGACGACGTGCGGGCGGCGGTGGCCGAGGGCCGCCTCGACGAGGTGGTGGCCAAGACCGCAGACGAGGTGCGGCAGCGCCTGGCCGCCGCACCGGTAACGCCCGACGGGGAACTGCGCTTCGGCAGCCTGTCCTTCCCGTGCGCCAACGACACCTGGCAGGTGGCCGTGCAGGGCCTGCTGGACCGCAGCGATGCCGTGGTGATGGACCTGACCGCGCTGTCGCCCGCCAACGCCGGCTGTGCCTGGGAACTGGACCAGCTGCTGGACCGCGTGCCGCTGTCGCGCGTGACGCTGCTCGTCAACGACGACACCGACCTCGACTGCCTGCACGGCATCCTCGCGGCCTGTGCGGCCCGCATCGCGGCCTCGTCGCCCAACCTGGCCGACCCGAAGGCGCAGTGGCGCGTGCTGCGCATCGGCGGCTATGCGAAGCGCCAGGGCGCCGAGTCCCACTTCCAGTGGCGGCGGCGGCTTTCGCGCCGGCTCGATGCGACGCTGCTGAGCGCTCACCTGCTGGCCTCGGCGCAGCCGCTGCGGTCCCAACTGCCGGCGCCACCGTCGCCCAAGGCCTGGCAGGGCGCCTGGCACCGTGTGTCGCCCCTGGGGGTGGCCGCGGTCGTGCTGCTGGCGCTGGGCCTCGGCCGCCTGGCCTGAGCGCGCCAGCGCCGCGACCGGGCTCGCCGATGCAGCCTGTTCGGCAGCCGCGAGCTCAAGGATTCGGCGGCGCACCACCCGACGAATCCGGTCCGTGCGCCGCCAGCGCCGCTTCGGCGCGCCGCAGCAGGCCGCCGGCCTTCTGGTGGTGCGCCAGGTCGCGCGCGCGCCGCAGGTCGTCGGCGCGGTGCGCGGGCCACAGTTCGCCGCGGAAGCGCCACAGCTCGGGCTCGAACCAGCGCTCGCCCGATTGCTCGACGGTGGCGAAGGCGCTGGCCAGCAGGGCGCCGGCCGACGGGGCATCGCCCGCCGCGGCCTGCACCCGCGCCAGCAGCAGTTCCATCAGCGGCCGGTAGTTGAGCACCCCGGTGGCCCACACGCGCTCGGCGGCCTGGCGCATCGGGCCGGCGGCGGTGGCGGCATCGTCACCATGCCGTGCTTGCGCATGGACGCCGAAGAAGTCGCAGGCCGCGGCCAGCACCGGAAAGCCCAGCCGGTGGCTGAGCGCTGCACCGCGTTCGGCCATGGCCGCGGCCGCCTGCCAGTCCTCGAGCATGGTCAGCAGCGTGCAGCCGAAGGTCAGCGCCTGGGCCTGGCTGTGGCCGTGGTCCAGCGCCTCGGCCCAGGCCAGGTTGCGCTGCAACAGGTCGCGCGCGGCCGCATCCTCGCCCAGCACCCACAGTGTCAGGCCCAGGAAGTTGGACGACATGACCCGGTGGTCGATGCCCAGCACCAGCGCCAGAGAGGCATGGCGTCCGGGGTCGTACATCGCCAGCCC
>JBILSW010000380.1:0-3769 GCA_044371895.1 Rubrivivax sp. | reverse complement strand
GAAGGCTACCGCGCCCACCGCGCGCAGCCCGATCATCTCGAACAGCTTGTCGCCGTTGGCGCTGGCGGCTTGCAGCAGCCGTTCGGCCGGCCCGCTGGCGGCGGCGAAGCGGCCCCCGACCAGCAGGTACGAGTACAGGCCGTTCAGCGCCGGCACCAGCTGGCGGCGGTCGCCCAGCAGTTCGGCCAGCGCGCTGGCGCGCTCGTAGGCCGCGCCAGTGTCGGGTGCCGCCACGCCCAGGCCGGCGCGCAGCGCGCTGGCCAGCGGGATCAGCAAGTCCAGCTCGACCTCGTCGCGCTGGCGCCCGGCGGGCAGGGCCGGCAGCAGCGCCAGGCCCGCCCGCAGGTGGGCTGCCGCCTCGGCCACCGCCGAGCGCCCGAGCGCCCGCTCGCCGGCGCGCCGCCACTGGGCCAGCGCGTCGTCGGTGCGGCCGGCCTCGGTCCAGTGTGCGGCCAGCACCTCCGGCGCCAGTTCGACCACTGCCGGGAAGCGGTCGCGCAGCACGGTGGCGATCCACTCGTGGGCACCGCGCCGCGCCGTGCGCAGCATCGACTCGCTGGCGGCCGCCTGCAGCAGCGCATGACGGAACGACAGCCGGCGCGGGCCGGGCCCTTCCACGGCCTGCAGCACATCGCCGTCGACCAGCTGCGAGATCGCCGTGTCGAGTTCGGCCGCGGCCAGTCCGGTGACCGCGCCCAACAGCTCGACCGAGAAGTCGCGCCCCAGCAGAGCCGCCGTCTGTGCCACCGACTTGGCGGTGCCCAGGCGGTCCAGGCGCGCGGTCAGCGAGGCCTGCAGGGTGGGCGGTACGTCGATTGCCGCGGCGCGGCCGGCGGACTCGGTGACCGAGCGCGCGATCTGCTCGGCGTACAGCGGCACGCCCTCGGCGGTGGCGACGATGCGGTCGACCAGCGGCGGCGCCAGCGGCCGGCCCGCGGCGGCGCGCAGCACCAGGGCGCGGATGGCCGCGTCGTCCATGCGCTGCAGCTGCAGGGGCGGGCGCATGGCGTCGGTGCGCCACGGCGGCGCAAACGGCGGCCGGGCGCTGATGAGCGTCATTAACCAGGGCACCGGCGGGCCTTCGAGCAGCCGCCTCAGCACCGCCAGCGAGGTCGGGTCCGCCCAGTGCGCGTCTTCCCAGACGACCAGCGCCGCGCCGGCGTGCGTGGCCGCCGCCAGCCAGTCCACGAGCAGGCCCTGAAGGCGCTGCATCAGCACCGCGGGCGACGGCGCGGCGGCGCTGGGGCTGGTGCCCAGCAGCAGCGCCACCAGCGCCGGCAGCAGGGGGTCGTCGACGCCGTCGTCGCGCAGCAGCCGCTGTACGCGCTCGCCGGCCTCGTCGCCGGGGTCGTCGGGGTTCAGGCCGGCGCGGTGCAGCAGGTGCTGCGCCACCGGGTGCAGCGTCGACTGGCTGTGGAAGGCCGAGCAGCGCAGCACGCGCACCGTGGCACCCAGGCTGGCCGCCTCGTCGACCAGCGCGTCGGTCAGCGTGGTCTTGCCCAGCCCCGGTTCGCCGAGCAGCAGCTGCGGCGACGAGCCGCCGGTCAGCGCCTGCTGCCAGGCCGCGCGCAGCGACTGCAGGCGCCCGGTGGGGTCCACCAGCGGGGGGCGGCGCGTGCCGGCCGGGGTGGCGGTGGCGGCAAGCACGCGCGCCAGGTGGATCGGGCGCGCCGGATCCTTCAGCACCACCGGGCCCAGCGGCTCGACGAAGAAGCGCGGCGGCAGCAGGTCCAGCGTGGCCTGGCTGACCAGCACCGTGCCCGGCTGCGCCATCGACTGGATGTGCGCCGCCACGTTCGGCGCCTCGCCCAGCGCCAGCGCGCCCGTGCCGCTGGCGGCCCCCAGCTCGCCGACCACCACCAGGCCCGAGTGGATGCCCACGCGGGCGGCCAGCCCCTCCGGCACGCGCTGCGCCAGGGCCTGCCCGAGCCGGCGCACCGCCGCGGTGATCGCCAGCCCCGCGCGCACGGCGCGCTCGGCATCGTCCTCGTGGGCCAGCGGGAAACCGAAGTACACGAGCACGCCGTCGCCCAGGTACTGCGCGACGTGGCCGCCGGCCGGCCGCAGAACCTCGACGCAGGCCTCGTGGTAGCGCCTGACGAGGTCGCGCAGGTCCTCCGGGTCCAGGCGCGCGGCCAGCTTGGTGGAGCCGACCAGATCGCAGAACATCACCGTCAGGGTGCGTCGCTCGGCCGCGGGCTGCGCAGCCAGTGGCGCGGGGGTCGCCACCGCCGGGGCGGACATCGCCGGGCCGGGGGGCGGCTCCTCGCCGATCCACACCAGGATCTGGCCGTCCTCCTCGCGCGCCACGCGCTCGGCCAGCACGAGCTGGTCCTTCAGGTCGGCCAGCGCCTCGGCGTCGAGCGCGAACTCGCGCCGCAACAGGCTCAGGGTGACGCGCTTGCGTCGGCGCAGCAACTCCGACGCCGCATGAAGTACCGACTCGAAGCTCATGGGGCTCGGCCGCGGCCCGGCGGGCCGGGCCTGACTGGGGAAGGTTCGCCCCAGTATAGGAGCGGGCTCAGCCCGGGGCCGGGTCCGCCGCCTGGCGCTGCCGCGCCGCCTCGGAGATGGCCCGCACGGCCGGGCTGGTGATGCGCCGCTCGCCGGTGACGGCCCAGACCTGGTGCACCACCTCGTCGGTGTGGCCCAGCGGCACGACCTGGAACTGGCGCGCCGTCTCGGCCGCCACCATCGTGGGCATCGGGAAGATACCTGCCCCGCCCTGGCCGAAGGCCTTCATCACCGCGGTGTCGTCGAAGTCCCGACGACATGACTACCACGAGCCCGGTGGCGCCACCGGCCACAAGTCGCTGGCGGTGCTGACGGTGGCGAGCGTGGCCGTGGGGTGGGCGGTGTTCACGGCCTACCCGTCGATCCGGCTGGTGTTCGGCGCCGACCCGGAGTTCACCGCGCCCACCGACGAGAAGGTGGTGATGTCGCTGATGGCGGCCATCGGCTTTGCCTGGCTGGCGTCTGTGATCGACCACAAGGTGCTGCGCACCGACTGGCTTTCGGAGCTGGCCCGCCAGGTCACCTTCGTGCTGATCCCGCCGCTGCTGCTGATCTTCCTGGTGCTCGGGACCATCTTCCTGGGCATCGCCACGCCCACCGAGGGCGGCGCGATGGGCGCGGTGGGCTCGGTGCTGCTGGCGCTGGGGCGGCGGCGGCTCACGATGGCGCTGCTGCGCCAGGGGCTGGATGCCTCGGCCAAGCTGTCGATCTTCGTGCTGTTCGTGCTGATCGGCTCGACGATCTTCGCGCTGACCTTCCAGGCCATCGACGGCCCGGTGTGGGTGAAGTCGCTGTTTGCCGCGCTGCCCGGTGGCGAGCTGGGCTTCCTGCTGTTCGTCAACGCGCTGATTTTCGTGCTCGGCTGCTTCATCGACTTCTTCGAGATCGCCTTCATCCTGCTGCCGCTGCTGCTGCCGGTGCTGCAGGAGATGGACATCAACCTGATCTGGTTCGGCGTGATGGTGGCGATGAACCTGCAGACCTCGTTCCTGACGCCGCCGTTCGGTTTTGCGCTGTTCTACCTGCGCAGCGTGGCGCCGAAGAAGGACTACGTCGACAAGGTCACCGGAAAGCCGATTCCCGCCTTCCGCACCGGCGACATCTACAAGGGCGCCATCGCCTTCGTCGTGCTGCAGATCGCGATGGTCGCGGTGGTGCTGTTCAACCCGCAGATCGTGCTGATGGGGCTGGGCGAGCAGAAGAAGATCGACACCCAGAACGTCGACCTCAACATCACGCCGATGGACGAGGAAGA
>JBILSW010000419.1:0-3447 GCA_044371895.1 Rubrivivax sp. | reverse complement strand
GGTCCCAGTCAGAGCCGCCACACCCGGTAGCCCGCCGCCTGCAGCGCCTGCTGGTCGAAGATGGCCTTCACGTCGATGAAGGCGCCACCCTTCACGAGCTTGCGGCTGAAGTCCTCGGGCGTGAGCGCCATGAACTCTCGGTGCGCCACCGCAGCCACGATGGCATCGGCCCGCGGCAGATCGGCCCAGGGCGTGAGCGGCACGCCGTACTCGTGCACCGCCTCCTCGCTGGTGGCCTGCGGGTCGGTGACATGCACTTCCACGCCGTAGCTCTGCAGCTCGCGGATGATGTCGATGACCTTGCTGTTGCGCAGGTCGCCGCAGTTTTCCTTGAAGGTGAGGCCCAGCACGTTGACGCGGGCGCCCTTGATGTAGCTGCCCGACGCGATCATGTTCTTGATCGTCTGCTCGGCGATGAACTTGCCCATGCCGTCGTTGATGCGCCGGCCGGCCAGGATCACCTGTGGGTGGTAGCCCAGCATGTCGGCCTTGTGCGTGAGGTAGTACGGGTCCACGCCGATGCAGTGGCCGCCCACCAGGCCGGGCTTGAACTTCAGGAAGTTCCACTTGGTGCCGGCGGCCTCGAGCACCTCGGACGTGTCGATGCCGATCTTGTCGAAGATGATCGCCAGCTCGTTCATCAGGGCGATGTTCAGGTCGCGCTGGGTGTTCTCGATCACCTTGGCGGCTTCAGCCGCCTTGATGCTGCTGGCGCGGTGCACGCCGGGCACGATGATCTTCTCGTACAGCCGGGCCACCTTGTCCAGCGTCTCGGGCGTGTCGCCGGAAACGATCTTCAGGATCTTGGTGAGCGTGTGCTCCTTGTCGCCGGGGTTGATGCGCTCGGGGCTGTAGCCGACGAAGAAGTCCTGCTTCCACTTCAGGCCGCTCTCGCGCTCGAGCACCGGAATGCACACCTCCTCGGTGGCGCCGGGGTAGACCGTGCTCTCGTAGATCACCGTCGCGCCCTTCTTCATGTGGCGGCCCACGCTGGTGCTGCTGCCGATGAGCGGGCGGAAGTCGGGAATGTGGGCCTCGTCCACCGGCGTGGGCACGGCCACGATGATCATGTCGGCCTCGCCGAGCAGGGCGGGGTCACTGGTGTAGATGGCGTTGCGGGCCTCGGCCATCTGCTCGTCGGTGAGTTCACGGCTGGGGTCGGTGCCGCGCTGGCAGGCGTCGACCTTGTGCTGCGCGATGTCGAAGCCGATGGTGCGAACGTGCTTGCCGAACTCGACGACGAGCGGCAGGCCCACGTAGCCGAGGCCGATGACTGCTAGGGTGTTCATGGTGGGTCTCCCAGTCTGAGGTGCGGGGTTTGTGTGGGCTACGGCTCAGCGCGGCGCGGCGCGCACCTGCTCCAGGTGCGCCACCAGGGCCGGCAGGTGCTGGCCGACGAAGGCCTCGACGCGGCGGGCCGCCTCGGGGTTCTGGCCGTCGGCGTAGAAGGTGAGCATGGCCGCGTCGTCGCCCCGGCCGGCCAGCCGGCCCAGCAGGCCCCAGGCCGTGGCCCAGGTGCTGCGGTGCTCCAGGCGGCCGCCGGCCCAGTAGATCTGCCGCACCTCCAGGTGCTCGCGGCCCACGGTGCTGGCGGTGCGGCCGCCGACCAGTTCGTGGGCCCGCATCGACAGGGGTTCGCCACCGGGGACGGGCACCGGCACACGCGCCACGCCGGAGGCCACGCGGTTCCAGTGGCGGTCTTCCGAGGGGATCAGATAGTTCATCGAACTCGTCACCTTGGTGCCGTAGCCCTGGTGGCGGAAATACGCCACGTGCACCGTGACCTCGCCGCCTTCGCCGGCGTACACGCGGTGCGCCTGGGCTGCGGCGCCCTCGAAGTGCGGCGGCAGCTTCAGCGCCTGGTCGGGCGCGTCGGGGGCACCGGCCAGCATGGGGAGCGTCAGCACCAGCGGGGGCCTGTCCGTCGGGTGCTGCAGCGCCCACGCCGCTGCCGGGGCCAGCGCCACGGTGGCGGCAGCCAGTGCCGCAGCCTGCCACACGCGCGCCGCCGGTGCAGCGGTGCCCACGGCATCGGCCGCGTCGGGGGCCCGCGGAGCGGCCGGCGGCTCCTGCCAGCGCGCACCGATCACGAACATGATGCCGATGACGACGCCAAAGAACACCCAGCCGTAGACCAGGTGATCGACTCCGACGGCCAGCTTGTTGCCCGACAGGTGGCCCAGCATCACGATCATGTAGGCGCGCACCCAGTTGGCGACGATCGGCACGACGATGGAGATGCCCACGAACACCCAGCGCCGCACGGGCGAGCTGTAGTTCAGGTAGGCGAACAGCGTGCCCACCATGAAGCTGGCGATCAGGTAGCGCACGCCCGAGCAGGCCTCGACCACGCTCCAGGCGCCCGAGGGGATGATGAACTGCAGGCCCTCGCGGTACACCGGCACGCCCGTAACCACCAGGGCCCAGACGGTGAAGTCGGCCGTCCACTCCATCATCACGCCGGTGGTGAACTCGCCGATGGGCACCATGAAGAACAGGAAGCCCAGCGGGAACATCAGCCGCCGCGACACCGCCAGGCCCAGCACCGCCGGCACAGCCAGCACCAGCAGCGCCGTCACCGCCAGTTGCGTGACGGCGTTGATGCCGGCCAGGTCGCCCAGCAGCCAGCCGAACGCCACCACCGCCATGGGCAGCAGCACCCAGGGGGCGGGGCGCGGGGCCAGCAGCGCCAGTTCGCCCCGCATGCGCCACACCAGCCAAAGCACGATGGGCGGCACCAGCCAGGCGTGGGCGAAGGTCTCGGAACGGCGCCAGATGCCGGCCATGGCCACGAGCGTGTCGCCGTACAGCAGCCCGATGGCCAGCAAGGCTGCGGCCAAGGCCGGCAGCGCAGCGCGCCATGGCGAGGCAGGCCAATCCGACATGGTGACGTTACCCGACACGGTGCGCCTCACCCCAGGCTCTTCACGATGAACGGCCCCAGCCAGTTGGCCACCGGCAGCGGCAGCCGGCGCCAGCCCTCGATCATGAGCTTGTACTTGGCGTTGGCGGGGTTGTTCTGGGGCACGGTGTCGCGCTTGTACAGGCGGTACTCGTAGTGCAGCGGCTGCGGCTCGAAGCCCCAGTTCCGCTTGAAGTCGAAAGGGCCGGTGCCGCGCTTGCTGCGGCCGTAGTCGAACAGGGTGCAGCCGCGGGCCGCGGCGCGGCGCATCAGTTCCCAGTATTTGAAGTCATTGGCGGCAAGGCCGCGGGCGGCTTCGTCGTCGCCCGCGTAGTAGGGCAGCACTTCGTCACGGAAGTAGAACGCCACCACGCTCGACAGCGGCCGCCCCTCGGGCGAGGTGACGGTGAGCACCTCGCAGTCGCGCCCGAACTCGCGCTGCAGCGCCTGGAACCAGCGCCTGGGCAGCGCCGGCGTGCCGTGGCGGTGCACGTTGCTGGCATACAGGGCGAAGAAACGGTCCACCGTGTCGTCCACGGTGCTCG
>JBILSW010000420.1:0-3447 GCA_044371895.1 Rubrivivax sp. | reverse complement strand
GGCATCTCGGTGCGGGTGACGGCTGTCTCGCCGATTCCCGAGCCGGGGGCGGCGGCGCTGATGCTGGCCGGCCTGGGCGCGGTCGGCTTGTTCGCCCGTCGGCGGGCCCGCACGGCGGCCGGCTGAGAGCGCCGGCTGTCGGGGTCTGCAACGCCGCGGCCGGCCCGGCAGAAAGGGGCGGCCGCCAGCGGGTGCCCCGTGCGCTGCCGGGCGGCGCGACTCAGCCCCAATGCGTGTCCGATGGCGTCGGTGGACGAGGAGAGGCAACTCCAACCGCCTCAGGCCGGCTGCGCCGCCCCTGCCCGCGCGGCGTGGCTCACCGAGATCTGCCCGCCGTTGGCGAAGCTGGTCTCGGCCGCGGGCGTGGCCTGGCGGTCGACCACGGTCACGTCGTGGCCCAGCTGCCGCAGGTAGTAGGCCGAGGTGACGCCGAGCAGGCCGGCACCGAGGATGGTCACGTTCATGCCGGTTCTCCCGTGGGGTTCAGGAAGCGTTGCGCCAGCCGCACCCAGAAGGCGCTGCCGACGGCGATGTTGTCGTCGTTGAAGTCGAAGCCGGGGTTGTGCACCATGCACGAGCCCGGGCCGTCGCCGTTGCCGATGAGCAGGTACGAGCCGGGCCGCTGCTCCAGCATGAAGGCGAAGTCCTCGCTGCCGGTCAGCGGCGGGCCCTGCAGCGTCACGCGGTCGGGGCCGAGAAGCTCCAGCGCCACGGCGCGCGCAAAGTCGGTCTCGGCGGCGCTGTTGACAAGCACCGCGTAGCCCGGCCGCCAGGCCACCTCGGCGCGCACGCCGAAGCTCGCCGCCTGCGCCTCGGCCAGCGCGCGGATGCGCTGCTCCAGCAGCGCGCGCACGCCGCGGTCCAGGGCCCGCACGCTCAGCTCCAGCGTCGCGGTGGCCGGGATCACGTTGTTGGCCTGCCCCGCGTGCAGCGCGCCCACCGTCACCACCGCCGCCTGAAGCGGATCGACGTTGCGCGACACCACCGTCTGCAGCGCCATCACCAAGCTGGCCGCGGCCACGATGGGGTCGGCCGCGTGCTGCGGCATGGCGCCGTGGCCGCCGGTGCCGGTGAGCGTGATGGTGGCGTAGTCCGACGAGGCCATGGCCGCGCCCTCGCGCAGCTCCAGGTGGCCCTGCGGCACGCCGGGCATGTTGTGCATGGCGAACACGGCATCGCAGGGGAAGCGCTCGAACAGCCCGTCGGCCATCATGCGCAGCGCGCCGCCGCCACCTTCCTCGGCCGGCTGGAAGATCAGGTGCAGCGTGCCGTCGAAGCCGCCGTCCTCGGCCAGGCGGCGCGCGGCGGCCAGCAGCATCGCGGTGTGGCCGTCGTGGCCGCAGGCGTGCATCAGGCCGGCGCGCTCGCTGGCCCAGGGCTTGCCGCTGGCTTCGGCGATCGGCAGCGCGTCCATGTCGGCGCGCAGGCCCAGCCGGCGCGCGCTCTGCCCGCGCACCAGCGTGCCCACCACGCCGGTGCCGCCCACGCCGCGCGTGACGGCGTAGCCCCAGCCCTCGAGCTTGTCGGCCACAAGCGCCGCGGTGCGGTGCTCCTCGAAGGCCAGCTCGGGGTGGCGGTGGATGTCGCGGCGCAGGGCCACGAACTCGCCGACTCGGGCGTGCAGGGCATCGAGCAGGTAGGTCACGGCACGGGCTCCGGGCGCGGGCTCACTGAGGCTGCAGGCTGATCTGCCGCGCGATGCCGCGGTAGCGCGCCGTCTCGGCCTCGAAGAAGCGGGCCGACTCCGCCAGGCTCATCGGCTCGGCGGCCAGCTGCGTCTGCGCCGCCAGCTGCGAGCGCACGGCGGGGTCCTGCAGGGCCTTGCCGATGGCGGCGTGCAGGCGCTGCACCACGGGCTCGGGCGTGTTGCGCGGCACCATGAAGCCGGTCCAGATCTTGAACGCGAAGTTCTTCAGCTCGCGGCCCTCGCTGGCCGTGGGCACGTTCTTCAGCAGTTCCGAGCGCTGCGCGCCAAGCTGGCCGATCACGCGCAGTCGGCCCTGCTCGGCCAGCGCGCCCATGCCGGCGCTGTACACCAGCACGGCGAAGTCCACCTGCCCGCCGGCGATGTCCTGCAGCAGCGGCGCGTTGCCCTTGTAGGGCACGTGCGCCAGCTTGATGCCGGTCTGCGCCTGCGCCTGCTCCAGGATGAGGTGGTACAGCGAACCGATGCCCACGCTGCCGTAGGTGAGCGGCCGGTCGGCCGACTTGCGGGCCAGCGCGATGAGTTCGTCGACGTTGTTCACGCCCAGGTCCTTGCGGGTGACGAACACCATCACGGCGTCGGCCACCGGGTGCACGAGGCGGAAGTCTTCCGCCTTGAGCTTGACGGCGGCGTTGGCCAGCGGCGACAGGATCACTTCGTTGGGCGAGCCCTGGAAGATGGTCTGGCCGTCGGCGGGCGCGTTCAGCACCTTCTGCGCGCCCAGCGCGCCGGCCACGCCGCCGAGGTTCTCGACCAGCACCTGCTGGCCCAGCTCCTTGCCCAGCGGCGTGTTCATGATGCGTGCGATGGCATCCGACGGGCCACCCGCAGGGTAGGGAACCATCAGGTTCACCGGCTTGGTGGGCCAGGCTTGGGCGAGGGCCGCGGTGCTGACGGCCAGCAGGCCGGCCAGGGCACACAAACGGCGGAAGCTTCGAGGCAGCGACATGACAGGAACTCCGGTTGAGGTGGCGCCGAGGCGGCGGTTGCAGGGTCTGCGGGTCGCATCGTTGGCCAGACGGGCACTAACGTCCAATGCATTGTTCTTTGATCTACGATGCGCTCAACTCATCGCTGAGGAGAGCGCCCGATGACGCTGGTCCAACTGCGCCACCTGCTGTCGCTCGCCCGCACGGGCTCGTTCAGCCGCTCGGCGGCGGCGCTGTTCATCACCCAACCCGCGCTCAGCCGCAGCATCGGCGCGCTGGAGTCCGAGCTGGGTCAGCGCCTGTTCGACCGCATCGGCCGCCGCAGCGAGCTGACGCCCTTCGGCCGCGAGATGGCCGAGCGTGCCGGCGAGCTGGTGCTGGCCGCCGACGACCTGCGCGAGCGCGCGCGCCGGCTGGCTCCGGCCCCTGGCGGCGGCGGCAGCGGCGACGAGGGCACGCTGCGCGTGGGCCTGGGCTCGGGCCCCGGCTCGATGCTGATGACGCCGCTGCTGCTGCAGTGCGCGCTGCAGCACCCGCGGCTGCAGCTGCAGGTGGCGCGCGCCGCCACCGAGCAGCTGGTGCAGGCGCTGCGCGAGCGCACGCTCGACGCGCTGGTGGTGGACGCGCGCTCGCTGCGCCCCGCGCCCGACCTCGACACGCGCGAACTGCACGAGATGCGCGGCGCCTTCCTGGTGCGGCGCGGCCACCCGCTGGCGCGCCGCCGCGCGCCGGCCGACCTGGCCCTGATCCGCCAGTACCCGGTGGCCAGCACGCCGCTGTCCGACGAGGTGGCGCGCGTGCTGGTGGAGCGCT
>JBILSW010000421.1:0-3447 GCA_044371895.1 Rubrivivax sp. | reverse complement strand
CGGTCAGCGGCCCGCTGCGGCTGGCCAGCTGCACGCCGGCTTGCAGCTCGCCGTAGCGGCGGCCGGTCGTGACGGGCTCCCACTGGCCGGTCTCGGTGTCCAGGCCCTCCAGGTAGAACGGCTTGCTGCCGGCCCGGCGCGAGGGCGGCGCGTGCTGCAGCACGAACTCGGCGCTCACGGGCGTGTCCAGCGCCAGCGGCACCAGCGCGTCGATCAGCGCATCCAGCCGCGGCACGCGGCGGGCCGCGGCGCGCAGACCACCCTCGGCGCCGTCCAGCGGCGTCAGTCCGTCGGGCACGGTGTCGCCGCCGGGCCCCGCAGGCGCGTCCAGCGGCGGCTCGGAGCGCTCGCCGAGCGTGCTGGCCCTGAAGCGCGACGGCGCCGGGCCGCTGCGCGGCCGCGCCTGGCGCACGCGCCACCAGCCGTGCAGCGCCAGCGCCAGCAGCACGGCGCCCGCGGCCAGGGCAAGCGCGGCGGCCAGCGTCATGGCGCGGCCTGTGCCCCTCAGGCCGCCTCGGCCATGCCGAGCGCACCCTGCATGTCCACCGCCACGATGCGGCTGACGCCCTGCTCCTGCATGGTGACGCCGATCAACTGCTGCGCCATCTCCATGGCGATCTTGTTGTGGCTGATGAACAGGAACTGCGTGCCCTGGCTCATCTTCGTCACCAGCTTGGCGTAGCGCTCGGTGTTGGCGTCGTCCAGCGGCGCGTCCACCTCGTCGAGCAGGCAGAACGGCGCCGGGTTGAGCTGGAAGATCGCGAACACCAGCGCGATGGCGGTCAGCGCCTTCTCGCCGCCGCTGAGCAGGTGGATGGTGCTGTTCTTCTTGCCCGGCGGCTGCGCCATCACCTGCACCCCGGCGTCGAGGATCTCAGTGCCCGTCATCACCAGCCGCGCCTGCCCGCCGCCGAACAGGCTGGGGAACATCTGGCCGAAGTGCTCGTTGACCTGGTTGAAGGTGCTGGCCAGCAGGTCGCGCGTCTCGAGGTCGATCTTCGCGATGGCGTCCTCGAGCGTGCGGATGGCCTCCAGCAGGTCCGCGTTCTGGGCGTCGAGGAAGGCCTTGCGCTCGCGGCTGGCCGTCAGCTCGTCGAGCGCGGCCAGGTTCACGGCGCCCAGGGCATTGATCTCGCGCTGGATGCGGTCGATCTCGGTCTGCAGCCCCCAGAGCTTGACGTTCCCTTCTTCGATGGACTTGCCCAGCGCCTCGGCGTCGACCTGCGCCGCCGCCAGCTGCTCCAGGTACTGCGCGCCGCCCAGCTGCGCGGCCTGCAGCTCCAGCTGCAACTTCGTGATCTGCTCGCGCAGCGGCGCCAGGCTGCGCTCGAAGCCCAGGCGCTGCTCGTCGGCACGCTTGAGCTGCGCGCCGAGGTCGTCGTAGGCGCTGCGCGCCAGGCCCAGCGCCTGCTCGCGCTCGAGCTTGACGGCCAGCGCGCCCTGCAGGCCGCTCTGCGCCGCGGCGTCGTCGAAGCCGCCCAGCTCCAGCTGCAGCTGCTCGCCGGCCTGGACGTTGGCCTGCACCTGCGCGGCGGCGGTCTCGATGCCGCGCCGCAGCTCGGCCTGGCGCGCCACCAGGGCTCGGGCCTGGAAGCCGGCCTCCTGCGCCTGCCGCTCCAGGCTGCGCTGCTGCTCGCGCCGGTCGGCCAGCGCGCGCTCGGCGGCGATGACGGCATCCTCGAGCTCGGCGTGCTTCTCCTGCGCGTTGCCCAGCGCGATGTCCAGCTCCTCGAAGCGGGCCTCGCCGGTGGCGCGGCGCTCCTCCAGCGCCTCGAGCTGCGCGTCGATCTCGGCAAGCTCTTCCGCCAGCTGGCTGCTGCGGCTGCTGGCCGCCTCGGCCTGCTGCGTCAGGCGCAGCAGCTCCACGTGCAGCGCGTGGGCGCGCTGCTGGGCATCGGCGGCCTCGCGGCGCACGCCGGCCAGGCGCTGGCTCGCGTCGGTGTAGGCGGCCTCCAGCCGCACCTGGCGGGCGCGCGACTCGTCGGCGATCAGGGCCTGCGCGCGCTGCTGGCGGTCGAGGTTCTCGATCTCTTGCGCGCGCGCCAGCAGGCCGGCCTGCTCGCTGTCGGGCGCGTAGAAGGCCACCGCGTGCTGGCTCACCGCGTGGCCTTCGCGGGTCATGATGACCTCGCCGTGCGTGAGCCGGCTGCGCTGGGCCAGCGCGGCGTCGAGCGACTCTGCGGTGTAGACGCCCTCCAGCCAGTCCGACAGCAGCGCCTGCAGCGAGGCGTCGCCCAGCTTCAGCTGCTCGGCCAACGGCGGCAGCGTGCGGTGGGTGCTGGCGACGGCGCCTGCCGGCAAGACATAGAAGGCCAGCCGTGCCGGCGGCGCATCGGCACCGAAGGCGCGCACGGTGTCCAGCCGGCCCACGGCCAGCGCGCCCAGGCGCTCGCGCAGCGCGGCCTCCAGCGCCGTCTCCCAGCCCGGGGTGATGTGCACCTGCTTCCACAGGCCGGGCAGGCCGGCCAGGCCGTGCCGCTCGAGCCAGGGCTTGAGCTTGCCCTCGGTCTGCACCTTGTCCTGCAGCGCGCGCAGCGCGGCCAGCCGCGCGGCGATGTCGGTGAGCTTCGCGGCCTCGGCCGTGGCCTCGTCCTGCGCGGCGCGGCGCTGCTCGTCAAGCTGCGGCACCTGCTCCGACAGCTCGGCCAGGCGCGCATCGGCCTCGTCGCGGCGCTCGGTGGCGGCGGCCTCGTCGGCGCGCAGCGCGGCCAGGCGCGCCGTGTCGGGCGCGGCCAGGCCCTTCTGCTCGGCCGCCAGTCGCTCGCGCCGGGTCTTCAGGCCGCGGCCCTGCTCCTCGACGTTGCGACTGTCGGCCGCCAGCAGCTGGATCTGCTGCTGCACCTCGGCAGCCCGGGCGCGCTGCGCGTTGGCAGCCTGCTGCGCGGCGCGCACGGCTTCCTCCGCGTCGGGCAGCGCGAAGCCCTGTTCCTCGGCCTGCGAGTGCAGCAGCCCGGCCTGTTCCTCGGCCTCGGCGATGTGGCCGGCGATCTCGTCCAGCTCGGCCTGCGCCTCGGCCTGGCGCGCCGCCCACTGTGCGTTCTGCGCGTGCAGCTCGGCCAGCCGCGCCTGCGCGCGCTGGCGGCCCTCGACGACGTAGCGGATGCGCTCCTCGAGCCGGCTCACCTCTAGCGCAGCCTGCGCCAGTTCGCCCTGGCGCGCGTGCAGCACGTCGTTGGCGGCGTAGTGGGCCTGGCGCACCTGCTCCAGCCCGGCTTCTGTGTGGCGCAGCTCGGCCAGGCGAGACTCCAGCGCATTGGTCGTCTCGGACACGGCCTGCTGCACGCGGGCTTCCTCGCTGGCGGCGTCGCGGTGCTTCAGGAACCACAGCTGGTGCAGCTTCAGCGTGCCGGCCTCCTGCAGGCTGCGGTACTGCGCCGCCACCTCCGCCTGCTTCTCGAGCTTGTCGAGGTTGGCGTTGAGCTCGCGCAGGATGTCGTCCACGCGCGT
>JBILSW010000510.1:0-2876 GCA_044371895.1 Rubrivivax sp. | reverse complement strand
CGCGACGATGTCCTCGGGCGGCGGGATGGCCTTCAGGCGCGACGGGTCGTCGGGGTGGCGCACGACGAAGGCGCGCACCTCGGTGCCTTCGCACAGCAGCAGCGGGCCCTGTGGGTCGGCGCGCATCACGCGGTGCTGGTGCCTGAAGACCTTGCGTTCCCAGGCCGTGACGCTGGTGTGCACCTCCAGCGTCTCGCCGTAGGTGGCCGGGTTCAGGAAGCGGGTGTGCGTCTCCAGCACCGGGGTGCCGACGATGCCGCGGCTGGCCGTGAGCTCGCGCCACGGCGGCAGCCCCGCGGCCATGAAGAAGGCCAGCGAGGCCTGGTCCATCCAGCGCGCGAAGTTCGGGAAGAACACGATGCCCGCCGGGTCGCAGTCGCCGAAGTGCACCTGCACGCGGTGCACGTGCACGCGCGGCTCGAAGACCTCGTTCATGACGGCCGGCTCACCTTGGCGGCGCGCTTTTCCAGGAAGGCGCGCACGCGCTCCTTGGCCGCCTCGTCGCCCTGCGCGATGCTGGACATCAGGCTCTCGACGAACAGGCCGTCGGCGGCCGGCAGGTCGGCGATGCGCGGCAGCGCCTGCGTGATGGCGTAGTTGGACAGCGGCGCGTTCTGCGCGATCTTCAGCGCCAGCTGCAGCGCGTGCGACAGGCCCGCGCCCGCGGCCACGCGGTAGTTGCTCAGCCCGAAGGCCTGGCCCTCGTCGGCGTCGAAGCTGCGGCCGGTGAGCATCATGTCGGTCATGCGCGACACGCCCAGCAGCCGGCTGATGCGCACCGAACCGCCGCCGCCCACGAAGATGCCGCGCGTGCCCTCGGGCAGCGCGTAGAAGGTGCCGTCTTCGGCCACGCGCAGGTGCGCCGAGGCCGCGAGTTCGAGGCCGCCGCCCACCACGGCGCCGTGCAGCACGGCGATCAAGGGCACGGGGCCGAACTGCAGCGCGTCGAAGCAGGCATGCCAGCCTCGCGAGTGTTGCATACCTTCGGCCACGGTGCGCTCGCTCACTTCCGACAGGTCGAGCCCAGCGCAGAAGTGCTCGCCCTCGCCGCTGATCACCATCGCCCGCACGTCCCTGGGCAGGTTGACGATGACGGTATGGATCTGCGCCAGCAGCTCGTCGGAGATGCTGTTGCGCTTGGCCGGGCGGTTCAGGCGCAGGTGGAACACGGGGCCGGCGCGCTGCAGCACCAGCAGGTTCAGCGCGGCGAACACGCCGGCCGCGGGCACCGGCTCGAAGGACGGGAGGGGAGCGGTCATGCAGGTGGGGGGGGATTTGGTCAGCGGCGCACGGTGCGTGCGTCGGGGGTGTCGGCGTACAGCGCCGCCACGTCGGCGGCGCGGCGGGCCAGCGCGATGCGCTGGTTGAGGTAGCCCTTGTCGGTGATCTCGCCGCTGGCGGCGTCGGGCAGGCCGTCCAGCCAGCGCAGCCGCGACGGCGCCTGCGACGAGCCGCCGCCCTCGGCCGCGAGAAGCGCCAGGCCTTCGCGCAGCCGCTCGGCGCGCTCGGCCTCGGGGAGCGCGCGGCCGGCCTCGGACAGGAACAGCAGCGCCCCAAGCTCGGCCCGGTCGTGGCCGGTGATCACCGCATCGGCCACCCACGGCGACAGCGCCGAGACCAGCTTCAGGCGCAGCGTGCCCACGCTGACCCAGGTGCCGCTGGTGAGCTTGAAGTCCTCGGCTACGCGGCCGTCGAACACGATGCCCTGCAGCGGGTCGGTCGGGTCGCGCAGCAGCCCGGCGTCGCCGATGCGGTAGAAGCCGTCCTCGTCGAAGGCGGCGGCGGTGGCCTCGGGGTTGTGGCGGTAGCCGGGGGTGACGTTGTCTCCGCGGATGCGCAGCTCGAGCTTGCCGCCGCCGGCCGGCACGAACTTCACCTCGGCGCCCGGCATCGGCAGGCCGATGACGCCGGCGCGGTCGAGCCGCCAGTTGGCGAAGGTGACGGCGGGTGCGGTCTCGGTGCTGCCCCAGCTGGTGGTCATCCAGAGCGGCTGCTCGCGCACCTTCGCGGCCAGCGCCTCCAGGCGCTGCCAGGTGGCCGGCGGCATGCCGGCCCCGGCATAGAACAGCATGCGCAGGCGGCCCAGCAGGCAGCGCGCGAGGTCCAGATCAGCCTCCAGCGCCGGCAGCATCACCTCGTAGCCGCGCGGCACGTTGAAGTACACGGTGGGCTGCACCGTCCTCAGGTTGGCCAGCGTGCGGCCCACCAGCGCGGGCAGCGGCCGGCCGTCGTCGATGTGCAGCGTGCCGCCGTGGCACAGCGCCATGTTCAGGTTGTGGTTGCTGCCGAAGGTGTGGCTCCAGGGCAGCCAGTCCAGCAGCACGGGCTTCTCGTGCGCCAGGAAGCGCAGCGTCTGCGCCAGCATCTGCTGGTTGGCACAGAGCATGCGCTGGGTGTTGATCACGACCTTGGGCGTGCCGGTGGAGCCGCTGGTCAGCAGGTACTTGGCGTGCGTGTCGGGCCCGACGCGCGCGAAGGCCTCGGCCACCGCGGGCGTCTCGCGCGTGGCCAGCAGCTGCGAGAAGGCCAGCGCACCCGCCACCGTCTCGGCGCCCTGCGAGAACACCACCGGCCCCGGCAGCCCGGCGTGGGCCACGGCGGGGGCGTAGACGCGGGCGTCGCTGGCGTACACCAGCGACGGCTGCAGGGCGTCGAGGATGGCGTGCAGGCGGCCGTAGTCGGGCCCGGCCAGGCGGCTGTAGCCGCTGGAGACGGTGCACGAGGGCCGGCCGACGTGCATCGCGGCCAGCATGAGCACGGCGTGGTCGAGCGCGTTGTCCGACAGCACCACCACGGGCCCCTCGGGCAGCGCCATGTCCAGCAGCGCCTGGCCGACGGCGCCGATGCGGCGGCGCAGATCGCGCCAGGACAGCACC
>JBILSW010000040.1:0-11722 GCA_044371895.1 Rubrivivax sp. | reverse complement strand
GGCGCCTCGGGCGCGGCGGCTACCACGGCGCGCGCCGCCGGCTCGTCGCGCACGCCGCCCAGCGCCACCATCAGCCGCGCCAACATCTCGGCCTCAAGCTGCGGGTCGGAGGGGCGCAGTTTCCAGCGCGTGCTGTCATCGTCGCGCGCGCCGGTGGGCGAGATCACCGCCTCCTCGATGCCGCGGTGGCTGATGAAGACCTCGGTACCGACCTTGGCGCCGCCGAGATCGACGCGTTCCAGCCGCGTCCGGAACTGGTCGCGTTCGCCGGTGTCGAACAGGTTGCCGGCGAGGCGTCCGAGTACGTTGCGCACGACGTCCTTCGGCAGCTTGCCGCGGTTCTCGGCCCAGTTGGTCTCGATGACGCCGGCCTTGGCGTCTTCCATAGCAATCTGGAATCCGCGACCCTCCCAGAAGGGGCGCAGCTGCGGCCACAGCTGCTCGGGCGGCTGCGAGGCCACCAGCCAGCGCTGCTGGCCGCTGCGCTCGATGCGCAGGTCGCCAGCAGTCGTCAGGGCCACCGCGGGCGCCCCCGGGGCCTGCGCAGCCGCCCTCGGCGCCGCGGGCGCGTTGGCGGCGGCGGCGCTGACGACGCCACCCTGGCTCTGGTAGCGCGACTCGCGGGCGAGCTGTGTGAGGTCGGGTGGCACGTCCAGCGGCTGCTGGCGCACCACGGTGCTGCGGTAGTCGGTGCTGTCGCCGCCGATACTGCCGCAGCCGGCCAGCAGCGCAAGGGTGGCTGCCAGCAGCGGCAGGGCGGGGCGGGGCGATTGGCGCAAGGGGTGGCTCATCGGTTCGGGTTCGGGATCGGGCGTCAGAGCCCGCAGTCGGCAAGGGCCTGGCGCACCACGGCCTGTCCGGCCTCGGTGAGCGGCACCAGCGGCAACCGCACCTGCGGACTGCAGCGGCCCAGCTGCGACAGGGCCCACTTCACTGGTGCGGGGCTCGCTTCGCAGAACAGATGCCTGTGCAGGGGAAGAAGTTCCAGGTGAAGGGCCACGGCGCGCCGCAGGTCGCCCTCGAGCGCCGCCATGCACATCTCGTGCATGCGCCGCGGCGCCACGTTGGCGGTGACACTGACGTTGCCGCGCCCGCCCAGCAGCATCAGCGCCACGGCGGTGGGGTCGTCGCCCGAGTACACGGCAAAGGACTCCGGCGCGTGCCGGATCAGCCAGCCGGCGCGGCCGATGTCGCCCGTGGCCTCCTTGATGCCCACCACGCCCGGCACCTGGGCCAGCCGCAGCGCCGTCTCGGGCTGCATGTCGGCCACGGTGCGGCCGGGCACGTTGTACAGCACCAGCGGCAGTTCTACCGCCTCGGCGATGGCCCTGAAGTGGCGGTAGATGCCCTCCTGCGAGGGCTTGTTGTAGTAGGGCACGACCGAGAGATGGCAGTCGGCACCTACGCTGCGGGCGAAGCGCGCGAGCTCGATGGCCTCGGACGTGCTGTTGGCGCCGGTGCCGGCCATGATGGGCACGCGACCCGCGGCGTGCTGCACGGCCACGCGGATGAGCTGGCAGTTCTCCTCCATGCTCACCGTGGGCGACTCGCCGGTGGTGCCGACCACGCCGATGCAGTCGGTGCCCTCGGCAACATGCCAGTCGATCAGGCCCTTGAAGGCGTCGAA
The DNA here is from genome assembly GCA_044371895.1 of Rubrivivax sp. Classification (GTDB taxonomy): domain Bacteria; phylum Pseudomonadota; class Gammaproteobacteria; order Burkholderiales; family Burkholderiaceae_C; genus Rubrivivax. The sequence continues at coordinate 10,095 of JBILSW010000040.1, read as the reverse complement.
GTCGATGCGACCGTCGTCGTTCATCGGCGTGACGAGCGCCACGATGCTGCCTGCGATGGGTTTCATGGGCGGGAGCCCCAAGCCACGCGCCGCGCGGCCCTCAGGGCTGGAGAGGAAAGCGACGCATTTTAGCGGCCGCCCCGGCCTCGGCGGCCGGCAGCCGCACCGCGGCCAGCCGCTGCACGAAGCGCGGAGCACCGGGCGCAGGCGGCTGCTCGAAGCCGTCCTCGAAGGCCACGACGCGCAGGCCGGAGAAGGCCGAAAGCAGTTCGCCAGGCGCCAGCAGGAACTCGGCGCGCGCGGGCCGGCCGATGCTCTGCTGCCCGTGCGCGAAGGTCTCGTACAGCAGCACCCCCTCGTCGGCCAGCGCCTCGGCGATCCGCGGCAGCAGCGGGCGCCAGAGGTAGTTGGCCACCACCACGACGTCGAAGCGGCGGCCGGCCAGCGGCCAGGGCCCGGCCTCGATATCGGCCACGATCAGCTCGCCCAGGCCGGCCAGCGGAGCCAGCGCCGCGGCGTCGCGGTCCACCCCCGTGACGGCAAAGCCCCGCGCCGCCAGCCAGCGCAGGTGGCGGCCGGTGCCGCAGGCGAGGTCGAGCACGGTGGTGCCTGGCCGCGCGAGCCCGACGAAACGCTGCACCCACGCCGAAGGCTCGCCCATCGCCGTGTCGGCGTCAGAAACAGGCCCACGCCCGGGTGGCGAGGTCGGCCATCAGGTGCGGGTCGAGGTAGGCCGTGAACACCAGCAGCAGGGCCGCCAGCGCCGCGCCCCAGGCGGCGGCCAGCAGGACGCGGCGGCGCAGCGTGGTCATCGGCGTTGCACCCGTGCCCTCAGGCCGGCTGCGCCTGCGGCCGCAGGATGGCCGTCTCGCGCACCGGCAGGTTCACCAGCGCGGCGAACACGCCCAGCGCGATGGCGATCCACCACACCACGTCGTAGCTGCCGGTGCGGTCGTACAGCAGCCCGCCCAGCCACACGCCCATGAAGCTGCCGACCTGGTGGCTCAGGAACACAAAGCCGCCGAGCATGCTCATGTACTGCACGCCGAAGATCTGCGCCACGATGGCGTTGGTGGGCGGCACGGTGCTCAGCCACAGCAGGCCCATCGCGGCCGCGAACACGTAGACGCTGCCCGGCGTGAGCGGCAGGCTGATGAACAGCAGGATGGCCACCGCGCGCAGCGCGTAGATGGCGGCCAGGATATGGCGCTTGGCGAAGCGCTGCCCCAGGGCGCCGGCGGCGTAGGTGCCGGCCACGTTGAACAGGCCGATGAGCGCCAGCGCCACGGTGGCAACCTGTGGCGTCATGCCCTGGTCCTTCAGGTAGCTGGGCAGGTGCACGCCGATGAACACCACCTGGAAGCCGCAGACGAAGTACCCGGCCATCAGCAGCCGGAAGCTCGGGTAGGCGAAGGCTTCCTTCAGGGCCGCGCGCACCGTCTGCTGCGGGCCGGTGGCGACCGCGGCGCGCGGCGGCTCCTTCAGGCAGAAGGCCAGCGGGATGATGAGCAGCGCCGCCAGACTCAGGATGAACAGCGCGTTCTGCCAGCCGGCGCCGGCGATGAGCCAGTTCTCTACCGGCACCATCAGGAACTGCCCGAAGGAGCCGGCTGCCGCCGCCACGCCCATCGCCCACGAGCGCCGCTCGGGCGCCACGTTGCGCGCAATCACGCCGTAGATCACGGCGTAGGTGGTGCCGGCCTGCGCCATGCCCAGCAGCAGCCCGGTGCCGCCCAGAAAGCCGATGCCGCTGGTGGCCGAGGCCATCACCGCCAGGCCAGCCGCGTACAGCAACGCACCGCCGACGAGCACGCGGAAGGCGCCGAAGCGGTCGGCCCACATGCCGGCCACCGGACCGGCCAGGCCCCAGGCCAGGTTCTGCACCGCCAGCGCGAAGGCGAAGGTCTCGCGGCTCCACCCGCGGTCCATCGTGATGGGCTGCAGCCAAAGACCGAAGCCGTGCCGGATGCCCATGCTCAGCGTGACGACCAGGGCACCGCACAGCAGCACCTGGAACATCGTCAGCCGCGGCGGGGTCGAAGCGGGATTCATTCGGGGATTGTCGAAGAATTCGCAGCACGTTGCCGGTGGCGCCCCCTCTACAGTGGCGCAACTCTCGAAGGCGGTCTTGCATGAAGGTGCTGGTTCTCGGAGGCGGTGTGATCGGCGTGAGCTGCGCCTACTTCCTGGCGCGCGCCGGCCACGAGGTCGAACTCGTCGACCGGCAGAGCGGCCCGGCCCTGGAGACCAGCTTCGCCAACGCCGGCGAGGTGAGCCCGGGCTACAGCGCGCCGTGGGCAGGACCGGGCGTGCCGATCAAGGCCATCAAGTGGATGCTGATGCAGCACAGCCCGCTGGTGATCTGGCCGCTGCTGGACCCGGCCATGTGGCGCTGGGGCGCGGCGATGCTGGCCAACTGCACCGCGCGGGCCTACGCGCTGAACAAGAGCCGCATGGTGCCGATCGCCGAGTACAGCCGAGACGTGCTGAAGGCGCTGCGTGCCGAAACGGGCATCGCCTACGACGACCGCGCGCAGGGCACGCTGCAACTCTTCCGCACCCAGAAGCAGCTCGACGGCATCGGCGGCGACGTCGAGGTGCTGCGCCAGTACGGCGTGCCCTTCGAGGTGCTCGACCGCGAGGGCTTCTGCCGCGCCGAGCCGGCGCTGAGGCACACGCAGCACAAGTTCGTCGGCGCGCTCAGACTGCCCAAGGACGAGACTGGCGACTGCTTCCAGTTCACCAACCGCCTGGCCGTGATGGCCGCGGAGCTGGGCGTGCGCTTCCGTTGGGACACGCGCATCGAGGCGCTGCAGGTGGGCGGCGGCGCCATCACCGGCGTGCACACCGACGCCGGCCTGCTGCGCGCCGACCGGGTGGTGCTGGCGCTGGGGTCGTACAGCCCGAAGCTGCTGGAGCCGGTGGGGCTGCGCATCCCGGTATACCCGGTGAAGGGCTACTCGATCACGGTGCCCATCACCGACGCGGCGCACGCGCCGGTGAGCACCATCATGGACGAGACGCACAAGGTGGCCGTCACCCGGCTGGGCGACCGCATCCGCGTCGGCGGCACCGCCGAGCTGGCGGGCTACAGCCTGACCTTGCGCGAACCGCGGCGCGGCACGCTGGAGCACGTCGTCACCGACCTGTTCCCGCAAGGCGGCGATGTGTCGAAGGCTACGTTCTGGTGCGGACTGCGCCCGATGACGCCCGACGGCACGCCCATCGTCGGCCCCACGCCCGTGCAGAACCTGCTGCTGGCCACCGGCCACGGCACGCTCGGCTGGACCATGGCCTGCGGCACGGGGCGCGTGATCGCCGACCTCGTGAGCGGCCGCCAGCCGGAGATCGACGTGAGCGGCCTGGGCATGGCCCGTTACGGGTAGCGGGTCCGTCCGCGCGCAGGCCGGCGCGCCCGACGCCTCTGCATCGCTTGCGACGCTTGCACCGGCGAGGCCCCCGGGCGGTGCCGGTGTGCAGGCGATCCGGATCGTCCCGCGGTTACGTTGTCAGGGCCCCTGGCGCCCTGCACCCGTCAACCAGCCCCGAGCCCGCGACGATGGCCACACTGCTGTCCTACAAGCGTTGGATGGACGACACCTACTCGCTGACGTCGCCGCGCAGCGAGTTGCTCAAGCGCGTCGACGCCGCGCTGCTGGCGCACGAGAAGCAGCCCGGTGAGGCCCAATTGAAGGCGCTGCGCGAGGCGCTGGACCGCTGGCGCTTCGAGCAGAGCCGCCAGGGGAAGGACTGGACCCAGAGCGTGCGCAACCAGAAGGGTGCGGTGACCGCGCTGCACCGCGCGCTGAGCACCGTGGACAAGCGCCAGCTCCGCCCGGAAGAGCTCGAGGCCCTGAACTACATCGCATTGCAGCAGCGGCTGGCGCTGCAGAAGCAGTTCATGGGTCGCAGGCTGGAGTTCAAGCGCCACACCGTCGTCGGCATGGCCAACTCGGCGCGCACGGGCTGGGAGCGCTTCAAGACCGGCGCCAGCACGCTGGTATCCGACGGCGGCAGCCTGGCGGTCAAGGGTGCGATTTCCGGCCGTGCGCTCGGGCAGATGCCTTCGCGCGTCAACGCGCTGCAAAGCGGCGGCACCAGCGCGGTGCACGACGCCGCGCGCAGCGATGCGCTGACGCTGCGGCCCAGGATCACCGCCTTCATCGAGGAACTGTGCCCGGGCGTCAACCCGCAGATGGTGTTCGACGCGCTGAACCTTGGCGCGGTGGAGCAGTTCGCGGCCAACCTGGCGCCCTTCATCGGCGCCATATCCTCCGGCGGCAAGGCGCTGGCGGGCTGGGTCAGCGTGGCCAAGATGGCCTGGGACATGGCCGAGATGGAGGAGCGGCGCTTCGCGTTCCGCCCCGGCGATCCCGAGGCCGCCTTCAAGGCCGTGGTCATGCTGCTCGACCGCGAGATTGCCGCCACCACCCGGAAGGCCCTCACCCACACGGCGGCCTTCACCGGCAAGGCGCTGGGCGTCTTTGCCGACGGAGGGGCCGTCACCGGCCCCGTGCTGGGTGCACTGGAGACGCTGGCGCAGATCTTCCAGACCATCGTCGAGTACGTGCGCGACTACAAGGAAGTGCAGCGCGCCAACCGCGCCCTGGCACTGGGCGCGCTGAACCTCGACCTCTTCAAGACCTGCCCGGTTCTGGGCTGCTACTTCCTGGTGGTGCTGGATCACAGCACCATCATCAACTTCGCAGTCGCCGACTACGGCAAACCGAACTGGATGCTGGACGTGGAGCGCCTGGTCAAGCAGGTGCAACTCGTGCTGGACAAGGCGCGCCACTACATCAAGGTTTCGCGCTTCGAGATACCGCGGATGGAAAACGCCAAGGGCATCCAGGAAGCCGCGTGGAGCCACAAGACCGGCCTCGACAAGCTCACCTCCGCCCCAGGCGCCGCGGCCGACGCGGTGGCCAACGGCATCGCCAGCGGCATCGACTGGGTGCGCGGCAACCCCTCCAGTCTGCCGAAGGTGGACAAGTCGCGCATCGTGGGCATGGGCCCTGCCGACTTCAGGGCCTGAGTCGGCCCCTGGCGGGTTTGCCTGCGACTTGCAGGAGCCGCAGGAGCCGCCGATTGCCTCGGCGCATCCGGGTCAATGCGGAGGCACGCCGGCCCGGCCGGATCCACACTCGCGTGCCGTCCTTGTGGGCGCGCCACCGGGCACCTGATCCCCGGCCGGACGTCGCCTGGAGTCCACCCGCATCCCTATCTTGGGAGACACCATGAACCTCAAGTCCACGACCGGCCCCTACCTGCTCATGGCGGGCGGCGGCGTTCTTCTGGCCGCCGGACTCATCGGCCTTCGGCCGCCGATGATCGTCTTTGCCGCCATCCTCGTCGGCCTGGGCTTCTGGTCGCTGCGCGGCCTGGAACTCGGCCGCTTCATGACCGGGCCGATCCTGCTGATGACGTCGGCGGCTGCGCTCGTCGCCGTGAGCCTGGTGAGCCAGCAGCCGCTGGTCTTCCTGGCCGCCCTGCTGCTGGCGGGCCTCGGGTTCTGGTCGCTGAGGGGCCTGACGCTGAGCAGCGCCTTGGTGGGGCCGCTGCTGCTGGCGGCGGCGGGCATCGCGCTGGCCGTGGCAGGCTTCATCGCCGGGCAGGTGATCATGTTCGCGATGGCCTTCGCAGCCGTCGGCCTGGCCTGCTTCGCCTGGCTGCGGGCGCAGGGCTGAGTCAGGACCTGAGCCGCCGGAAGGCGGCGATCGCCTGACGAAGGACCGCCCTCGATTTCGCGCGGGCGGGCTGGTCGAGTCCGTCATCGCGCCGCGCGTCGCCAGCCGCGGCCGGCGGCTCTGAGCGAACGCGCCCCCACGGCCCGGGGCGAACGAGGCCGCGGGCCCGACTTCTAGAATGCTGCGGATGCCTTCCGTGAAGCCCAGCATCACCTACGCCGAAGCCTCCATCCGCGTGCTCAAGGGCCTGGAGCCCGTGAAGCAGCGGCCGGGCATGTACACGCGCACCGACAACCCGCTGCACATCGTGCAGGAGGTCATCGACAACGCCGCCGACGAGGCGCTGGCCGGCTTCGGCACCCGTATCGGCGTCGTGCTGCACGCCGACGGCAGTGTCGGCGTCGAGGACGACGGCCGCGGCATCCCCGTCGGCCTGCACCCCGACGAGGGCGTGCCGGTGATCGAGATCGTCTACACGCGGCTGCACGCCGGCGGCAAGTTCGACAAGGGCGCCGGCGGCGCCTACAGCTTCAGCGGCGGCCTGCACGGCGTCGGCGTGAGCGTCACCAATGCGTTGGCCCGGCGGCTGGAGGTGACGGTGTGGCGCGAGGGCCAGGTGGCGCAACTGGCCTTCGCCGGCGGCGACGTGGCCGAGGCCCTGGCCCTGCGCAAGGCTGGCACCGGCGACAAGAAGCACGGCACCCGCGTGCGCGTGTGGCCCGACGCGAAGTACTTCGAGAGCGCCGAGCTGCCACGCCACGAACTCGTGCACCTGTTGCGCAGCAAGGCCGTGCTGATGCCGGGCGTGGTGGTCTCGCTCACGATCGAGAAGACCGGCGAGACGACCACCTGGCGCTACGACAAGGGCCTGCGCGACTACCTGCAGCAGCACCTGGCGGCCGACCCGCTGATCCCGCTGTTCGAGGGCGAGCAGTACGCCGGCGCCAGCGAGATCGAGAACTTCGCCGAAGGCGAGGGCGCGGCCTGGTGCGTGGCCTTCACCGACGAGGGCACCACCCTGCGCGAGAGCTACGTCAACCTCATCCCCACGGTGGCCGGCGGCACCCACGAGAGCGGGCTGAAGGACGGGCTGTTCGGTGCCATCAAGGGCTTCATCGAGCTGCATGCGCTGTGCCCCAAGGGCGTCAAGCTGATGCCCGAGGACGTGTTCAACCGTGCCAGCTTCGTGCTCTCGGCCAAGGTGCTGGACCCGCAGTTCCAGGGCCAGATCAAGGAGCGGCTGAACTCGCGCGACGCACTCAAGCTGGTCAGTGCCTACGTGAAGCCGGCGTTGGAGCTGTGGCTCAACCAGCACGTCGAGTGGGGCCGCCGGCTCGCCGATCTCGTGATCCGCCAGGCGCAGACGAGGCAGCGCGCGGCGCCGAAGGTCGAGAAGAAGCGGGGATCCGGCGTGGCCGTGTTGCCCGGCAAGCTCACCGACTGCGAGAGCCGCGACCTGATGCACAACGAGGTGTTCCTGGTCGAAGGCGACAGCGCCGGCGGCAGCGCCAAGATGGGCCGCGACAAGGAGACGCAGGCCGTGCTGCCGCTGCGCGGCAAGGTGCTCAACACCTGGGAGGTGGAGCGCGACCGGCTGTTCGCCAACACCGAGATCCACGACATCGCGGTGGCCATCGGCGTCGACCCGCACGGCCCGGCGGACGAGCCCGACCTCTCGAGCCTGCGCTACGGCAAGGTCTGCATCCTGTCCGACGCCGACGTCGACGGCTCGCACATCCAGGTGCTGCTGCTGACGCTGTTCTTCCGCCACTTTCCCAGGCTCGTCGAGCGCGGCCACGTCTACGTTGCGCGGCCACCGCTGTACCGCATCGACGCGCCGGCCCGCGGCCGGCGGCCGGCGGCCAAGCTCTACGCGCTCGACGAGGGCGAGCTCGAGGCCACGCTCGACAAGCTGCGCAAGGAAGGCGCGCGCGAGGGCTCGTGGAGCATCAGCCGCTTCAAGGGCCTGGGCGAGATGAACGCCGAGCAGCTGTGGGAGACCACGCTCAACCCCGAGACGCGGCGGCTGCTGCCGGTGAGCTGGCTCGGCGGCGGCTTCGAGGCCACCACCGTCATCCTCGGCAAGCTCATGGGCAAGGGCGAGGCCGCGGCGCGCCGCGAGCTGATGGAGCTGCACGGCGACGCGGTCGACGTCGATGTCTGAGGCCCGCCCGGCGCCGCTGCTGCGCCTGCGGCCGACGTTGCTGAGCGACCTGGACTTCATCGGCGGCGTCGAGCAGGACCCGCACAACCGCCCGTTCATCACGCCCTGGGAGCGCACGCAACACGAGGGCGCGATCCGAATCCCGGACTTCCGCCACTTCATCGTCGAGGCCGGCGACGCCGGCAGCCCCGGCGGCGGCCGCAACGGCTTCGTCATCCTGCAGGGCTGCCGCAACCCGCACCGCAGCGTCGAACTCAAGCGGCTGGTGCTGCAGAACAAGGGGCACGGCCTGGGCCGGCGCTGCGTGCGGCTGCTCAAGCGCATGGCCTTCCGCGACCTGAAGGCGCACCGCTTCTGGCTCGACGTGAAGAGCCTGAACGCCCGCGCGCTGGCTCTCTACGCCAGCGAGGGCTTCGTCGAGGAGGGCCGTCTGCGCGAGAGCGTGCGCGCCAGCGTGGACGAGAGCGCCGACGGCTGGGACTCGCTGGTGGTGATGAGCTTGCTTGACCGCGAGTACGCGGCCCGCGTGGCGATGGGCCTGGAAGAGGCGCCCTGAGGCTCAGCCCCCCGCCAGCCAGCGCGCATAGGCGTAGTACAGCGGGATGCCCACCACCAGGTTGAACGGCAACGTCACGCCCAGCGAGGCCGTGAGGTAGATGCCGGGGTTGGCCTCGGGCAGGCTGGCGCGGCAGGCGGCCGGCGCGTCGATGAAGCTGGCGCTGGCGCAGATGGCGCCGAACACGAAGGCCCCGCCCACGCCCAGGCCCACGGCGTGCGCCAGCGTCACCCCCACCAACCCGTGCAGAACCGGCATCAGCACGCCGAAGCCGGCCATGAACACGCCCACCTGCCGGAACGCGCCGATCTGCCGCGCCGCGGTGATGCCCATCTCGAGCAGGAACAGCATCAGCATGCCGCGGAACAGGCCCTCGTAGAAGGGGCTGATCTGCGCCCACTGCTTCTCGGTGGCCAGTGCGCCGATGGCCATTCCGCCCAGTAGCAGCAGGATGCCGCGGCCGCGGATGACGCTGAGCATCAGCTCCGCCACCCGCACGCCGCCGCCCTGGCGGCCCATGGCCAGCCGCGCCAGCGCCAGCGAGTACACGACGCCGAACTCCATCAGCGCCACCATGGCGGCCATCGTGCCCTCGGCCGGCGTGCCCATGGCCGCGGCGAAGGCCATCGACGCAAAGAACGTGGCCGTCGACACCGAGCCGTAGTGCGCCGCGATGGCCGCGGCGTTGCTGATGTCGAAGCCGCCCATGCGCCGCGCCACGTGGTACGCCAGCGTCGGGATGCCGAAGGTCATCATCAGCGTGATGCCCAGCAGCGGCAGCACATCGGCCATCTCGGCCTTGGCCAGTTCGCGCCCGCCGGTCAGGCCCAGCGAGAACAGCAGGTAGATCGACAGCAGCTTGATCACCGCCTCGGGCAGCTCGAGCTCGCTTCGCACGAAGCCCGCCAGGGCGCCCAGCAGGAAGGCCAGCACGATGGGCTGGAGCAGGTTGGTCAGCAGCAGGTCGGTGGCGTTCATGCGGCACATTCTTCGAAGGGGACAACCGCTCGTCCAGTTCAATGAATGGCATCATTTGTTCATCAAAACAGAACAATAAATGCGGCCATGGCCGAGCTGAACTACCACCACCTGCGCTACTTCCGCGCCATCGCGCACGAGCAGGGCCTGGCGCGCGCGGCCGAGCGGCTGCACGTGTCGCCCTCGGCGCTGTCGGTGCAGCTGCGGCAGCTCGAGGAGCGGCTGGGCCACGTCCTGTTCGAGCGCCGCGGCCGGCGGCTCGTGCTCACCGAGGCCGGCCGTGTGGCGCTGGAGCACGCCGACACCATCCACGCGGCGGGCGAGGAGTTGCTGGCTACGCTGAAGGGCCGGCCCAGCGGCCTCCTGAGCGTGCTGCGCGTGGGCTCGGTCGCGACACTGTCGCGCAACTTCCAGCTGCTGCTGCTGCGCCCGCTGCTGGCGCGCGACGACGTGCAGATCCGGCTGGAGAGCGGACGCCTGCGCGAGCTGCTGCTGCACCTGGGCGCGCACCAGCTCGACGCGGTGCTGGCCAACGAGGCCGTGCCGCGCGACGCCGCACAGGGCTGGCGCAGCAAGCTGGTGGCGCAGCAGCCGCTGGCCATCGTCTCGGCGCCGCCGCGGGGGCGCCGCAGCGTTGCGCTGGCCTTCCCGCAGGGGCTGGACGGGCAGCCGCTGCTGCTGCCCGGCGGCGACCACGCCGTGCGCAGCGC
>JBILSW010000417.1:0-3476 GCA_044371895.1 Rubrivivax sp. | reverse complement strand
GGCGCGCCGAACGGTGACGGGGATGTCGGTGTGCACGCCGCCAAGCTGCTCGAGGAAGTCGATGTGGAAGTAGGTGCGGCGGAACTCGCCGTCGGTGATGGCCTGAAGGCCGCAGTCGCGCTGGAACTGCACGATCTCGGTGATGGCGCGGTCTTCCACCGCGCGCAGCTGCTCGGCGCTGATGGCGCCGCGGGCCTTCTGGGCGCGCGCCTCCAGCAGGCAGGCCGGGCGCAGGAAGCTGCCGACGTGGTCGGCGCGGAACGGGGGCGCGGTGCGCAGGGTCATGATTTCGGGTCCTCGACAGGGGTGGGGTTCAGGCGCCGGCCGGCACGATGACCTCGGACGGCGGCGGGTCGGCGTACAGGCGGTGCACCAGCGCGGCGCGGGCAGCGAGCACGGCGCGCTGGTTGATGGAGTTCTTGTCGGTGAGCTCGCCACGGTCGATGGACGGCGGCTCGGCCAGAAGAAGCCAGCGCGCGGGCCGCGTGGCGCTGCCCGTGCCTTCGCGCCACAGCCGGTCGGCCAGGGCCTGGAAGGCGGCGCGCACGCGCGGCTCGGCCAGCACCGCGGCCGCCGGCAGCGAGGCGGGCAGCGCGAAGTGGCGCCGCAAGTCGTCGAGCCGCGGGAACACCAGCAGCCCGATGGCGTCGCGGTCCAGCCCGGCCACGACCACGTCCTGCACGAAGGGGTCGCCGGCCATCGTGACGCGGGCGCGCAGCGGCCCCACGCTCACGAAGGTGCCGCTGGAGAGCTTGAAGTCCTCGGCGATGCGGCCGTCGAAGGCCAGGCCGCGCTCGGGGTGCGCGTCGTCGATGCAGCGCGCGGCGTCGCCCGTGCGGTAGAAGCCCTCGTCGTCGAAGGCCGCGGCCGTGGCCTCGGGGTTGCGCCAGTAGCCGGGCATCACGTTGGGGCCGCGGAAGCGGATCTCGTGCTTGCCGCTGGCCACGCCGTTGACGAGATCCGGCACCAGCTTCACCTCCACGCCGGGGCAGGGCAGCCCGATATGGCCCGAGCGCACGCCCGGACCCACGGCGAAGGTGCACGACGGCGAGGTCTCGGTCATGCCGAGCCCGGTGGTCATGACGATGCGCTGGCCGCCGGTGGCGGCCTCGGCGTGGCGGTCCAGGTGGTCCCACACGGCCTGGCTCAGGCCGGCGCCGGCGTACATGAAGGCCTGCACACGGCTGAACAGGCGGTCGCGCAGAGCCGTGTCGTGGTCCATGGCCCGGCACAGCTCCTCGAAGCCCTTGGGCACGTTGAAGTACATGGTCGGCGCGATCTCGCGCAGGTTGCGAACCGTCTCGCCGATGCCCCAGGGCGTGGGCTTGCCGCCGTCGAGGTGCAGCGTGCCGCCGTTGTACAGCGCGATGCCGATGTTGTGGTTGCCGCCGAAGGTGTGGTTCCAGGGCAGCCAGTCCACCAGCACCGGGGGCTCGTCGGCCAGGAACGGGAAGCACTGCCGGATCATCTGCAGGTTGCTGCACCACATGCGGTGCGTGTTCACCACCGCCTTGGGCGCCTTGGTGGAGCCCGAGGTGAACAGGAACTTGGCGATGGTGTCGGGCCCCACCGCCGCGTGGGCCGCGTCGACCTCCACACCCGGCTCGGTGGCGCGCAGCGAGGCCAGCGCCAGCGTGTCGCGGCCCGGCACGGGGGCGCCGGCGCTCACCACGGGCAGGTCGCCGGCCACGCAGGCCGACAGGGCGCGGGCGTAGGCGGCGCCGTCGGCCACGAACACCAGCCCCGGCGTCAGCGTGGCGGCGATGTGCACGAGCCGGGCATGGTCGGTGGCCACCAGCGCGTAGGCCGGCGACACCGGCGCGAAGGGCACGCCGATCCACAGCGCGCCGAAGCTGATGCGCAGGTGGTCCAGGCTGTTGTCCGACAGGATCATCAGCGGCCGCTCGGCCGACAGGCCAAAACGCGTGAGCGCCTGCCCGATGCGGCGCGCGTCGTCGCGCAGTTGTGCGTAGGTGAGGGTCCGCCAGGCCCCGTCGGGCCCGCGCTCGGCCGCGAAGGCGCGGTCGGGCGCGACCGCGGCCCAGTTCTCGAGCCGGTCATTCAGCGTGCGCGGCACCTCGCCCAGCGGCTCGGGCGAGCGCCACAGCCGGGTGCCGTCGGCGCGCTGCACGACCGTGGCCTGCACGCAGCCGGCGAAGCGCGCGGGGCGGTACGCCGCGGCCACGGTCAGTCCTGCGTGATCTTGCGTTCCTGGATGATGCGCGCGTAGCGGGCCATGTCGGACTTGATGACGTCGCCGAACTCGCGCGGCGTGATCGGCTGCGGCTCGGCGCCTATGCCGCGGATCACCTCCACCACCGAGGGCACCGCCAGCGCGCGGTTGATCTCGCGGTTCATGCGCTCGACGATGTCCGGCGGGGTGCCCGCCGGCGCCCAGAAGCCGTGGGTGGTGCCGGCGTCGAAGCCGGCCAGGCCCAGCTCGATCAGCGTGGGCGTGTCGGGAAACAGCCGCGAGCGCTTCACCGAACCCACCGCCAGCAAGCGCAGCCGGCCCGCGCGGACGTGCGAGAACGCGATGCCGGGGTCGAAGGTGTAGTCAAGCTGGCCCGCCAGCAGGTCCTGCAGCACCGCGGCCGAGCCACGGTATGGGATGTGCACGGTGAAGATGCCGGCCTGCGACTTGAGCATCTCGCCGGCGATGTGCGGGCTGGTGCCGTTGCCCGGCGAGCCGTAGCTCAGGCGGCCCGGATTGCGCTTGGCGTGGGCGACGAACTCGGCGTAGGTCTTGTAGGGGCCGTCGGCGCGGGTCACCAGGAACAGTTCCAGCCGTGCGCCCGCGGCCACGGGGATGAGGTCCTTGGCCGGGTCGTAGGGCATCTTGTTGTTGAGCAGCGGCACGATGGCCGCGGCACTGCCCGAGCTCAGTAGGAAGGTGTAGCCGTCGGGCGCGCTCTTGGCCGCGGCGTCGGAGCCGATGATGCCGCCGGCGCCGCCGCGGTTGTCGACCACGATCTGCTGCCCCAGGGCCTGCGACAGCGGCACGGCCACCGCGCGGGCCACCGCGTCGGGCGAGCCGCCCGCGGGGAAATTGACGATCAGGCGGATCGGCTTGGCCGCCGGCCAGGCTGGCGCCTGGGCGCGGGCGGGCAGGGCGGCCAGGCCTGCCAGCGCGGCGCTGGCGCCCAGCAGCCGGCGGCGGGGAAAGGTGGGGCGGGGGGTGCGCGGGTCGTCCATGGTCTTGTCTCCGTGGTGCGGTTCGAGGGGTGGCCAGGGCCACGCATCGGGGCCGATGTGGACCGGAGGCGAGGCTTGATTTGGATCCAATTCTTCGAAGATCATGCAGCGAGGTCAACTGAACACCCTGTTCTTCCTGGCGCTGCATGGCGTGCTGCTGGATCAGTTCGTGGCCAGCCATGCGACAGCGCCCGCGGAACTGGTGCTGGACATCGACGCCTCGGACGTGCCGCTGCATGGCGCGCAGGAGCTGTCGCAGTTTCATGCCTACTACGACCACC
>JBILSW010000416.1:0-3482 GCA_044371895.1 Rubrivivax sp. | reverse complement strand
GCTTCAGGCGCGCCATCCAGGCCAGCAGCTCGCCGCGATCGGCGTGGCCCGACAGTCCCTCGAGCTGCGAGACGGCGGCGCGCACCGGCACCATCTCGCCGTGGATCTTGACCTCGCGCTCGCCGCCCACCAGGCGCGCGCCGCGGCTGCCGCCCACCTGGAAGCCGGCGAACACGACGTGGTGGCGCGGGTCGGGCAGCAGGGCCTTCAGGTGGTGCAGCACGCGCCCGCCGGTGGCCATGCCGCTGGCGCTGAGCACCACCATCGGCACGCGCGAGGCCGTCAGGCGCTGGCTCTGCGCCCCCGTGGTGATGATGCGCACGCCGTCGGCCAGCGCCAGCGCCTCGCGGCGCGGCACGCGCAGCTCGGCGGCGTGTTGGCGGTACAGCGCGGTGGCCTCCTGCGCCATGGGGCTGTCGAGCACGATGGGCAGCCAGGCCGGGATGCGCCCGGCGCGCTTCAGGCGCTGCAGCACCAGCAGCAGCGCCTGCGCGCGGCCCACGGCGAAGGTTGGCAGCAGCACCGAGCCGCCGCCGCCGATGGTGGCGTTGACGATGGCCTCCAGCCGCGCCGCCACGTCTTCCTGCGCGTGGTCGCGGTTGCCGTAAGTGCTCTCCACGAGCAGCACGTCGGCGGCGTCGGGGGCCTGCGGCGCCGGCATGAGAAGGTCGTGCTGCCGCCCCACGTCGCCCGAAAACACCAGCCGGCGGCCGCCGCGGCCGGGCTCCTGCAGCGTGACGGCGCAGGCGCCGAGCAGGTGGCCCACGGGCGTGAAGGTCAGCGAGTGGCGTGACAGCACACCGTCGGGCCGGAAGGCGCGGCCCGGCGGCACGGCCACCAGCAGCGCCAGCGCGCGCAGCGCGTCGGCGCGTGTGTACAGCGGCAGGGCCTTCTGGTGGCGCGAGAAGCCGTAGCGGTTGGCGCGCCGTGCGTCTTCTTCCTGCAGGTGGGCGCTGTCCAGCAGCAGCACCTTGAGCAGGTCGCGCGTGCCCGGGCTCACGTAGACCGGCCCGCGCCAGCCGTGCTTGACCAGCGCCGGCAACCAGCCCGAGTGGTCGAGGTGGGCGTGGCTGATGACGACGGCCTGTGCGTCGCGCAGCGGGCCGGGGTCGGCCCAGTTGCGCTCGCGGTGCAGCTTGTAGCCCTGGAACAGGCCGCAATCGAGCAGCACCTGCGCGCCGGCGCTGTTGACGAGGTGGCGCGAGCCGGTGACGCCGTCGGCGGCGCCCAGGAAGCGGATCTTCATTCGGTGGCGGCCGCGCGTTGCAGCGCGGCGGAGTGGAGCACCGTGACGCCGGCCGGCGCCACGGGCAGGGTGGTGACGAGGGCTCGCGCGACCGTGGTCGCGGCGATAGGCCGCACCGCGGCCGGCAGCAGCGGTCCCAGCCAGCCGGCGATGCGGCCGCCCCAGTGCTCGCCAGGGCGCGCGGGCTGGCCCAGCGCGGCGCGGTCGCCCAGCAGCAGCGAGGGCCGGGCGATGAGCAGGTGCTCGAAGCCCAGGCCGCGCAGCGCGTCTTCGGCCTGGCCCTTTACGCGGCTGTAGAAGTTGGCCGAGCGCGCGTCCGCGCCCAGCGCCGAGACGACCGCGAAGTTCCGCACGCCCGCCGCCCGGCAGGCCCGCGCGAATGCGAGCGCGGCGTCGAAGTCGACCGCGCGGAAGGCGGCCTGCGAGCCCGCGGCCTTGATCGTGGTGCCCAGCGCGCAGAACGCCGCCTCGGCCGCCGGCAGCGCTGGCAGGGCAGCGAAGTCGACCACCTGGACCGTGGCGCCGCTGCGCGGCGCTGGCACGGCACGGCGCACCAGCAGCGTCACCGGGCCCGGCCAGCGGGTGGCGATCTCGCGTCCGACGAGGCCGGTGGCGCCGGCCAACAGGGCCGGGCCCGGCAGGGGGGGTGACATGCGCCGAGCATAGCCTGCGGCCTGCGCCGCGCTCGGTGCCGATCCAGACACGCCCGTCGCGCGTGGTCAGCAGGGCCCGCACCCAGCCCAGGTTGCGCTGAGCAGGGGGCACGCCGTCTCGCTCCATGGGGCGGAATCGCTGGCCGTCGAAGCGCACGAGGCCGTCGCTCGTGCCCACCCACACCTGGCCTCGCCGGCTGCGGCAGTGCCGGCCAGCGCCAAGGCGATGCTGACGGAATCGCGTCCCCACGGCACGGCGCGGCGGGGTGCAAGAGGCCAAAGACGGGCTCTGCCCACGGGTGTCGTCTCCCTGTCGACACCTGATGCTGGCGCCCATCCAGCAGGGCACCGGCGCCGGCTCCTCCGGCGCCGGTGCCGATCAGCGGAACTGCTCGAGCAGCCGCTCCAGCGTCATATGGAACGGCCCCTCCAGCGCCGGCAGCGTCAGCAGCAGGCCGACCAGCCCCACGCCCAGCGTGATCGGGAAGCCGATCGCGAAGATGTTGATCTGCGGCGCCACGCGAGAGATGGCGCCGAGCACCAGGTTCACGAAAACCAGCATGGTCAGCAGCGGCAGCGCGATCCACAGGCCGGTGGCGAAGATCTCGGCACCCCATCGCTGCGGCTGCACCGCACGCAGGAAGGCGAAAGGTTCCGACGCCACCGGGAACACGCCGAAGCTGTGGACCAGCGCCGCCACCACCACCAGGTGTCCGCCGCCGACGATGAACAGCCACGCCACCATGGTGCCGAAGAAGCGGCTGGTGGCCGTAGCGGTGGAGGCGCTGATGGGGTCGAAGAAGCCGGCGAAGTTCAGGCCCATCTGCAGGCCGATGATCTCGCCGGCGAATTCCACCGCGGCGAATGCCAGTCGCACCGCGAAGCCGAGGCTGAGGCCGATGACCACCTGCTGAGCAACCAGCGGCAGCAGCAGCGGACCGTCGAGCACCAGTGCCTCGGGCGGCAGCGCGGGCAGCGCGGGCTGCGCCGCGAAAGCTATGAAGCCCGCCAGCGCGATGCGCACGCGCGTGGGCACGGCGCGGGTGCCCAGCACCGGCATGGCGGTGAACAGCGCAAGCGTGCGCAGGAACGGCCACACCAGCGGCGCGAGCCACTGCAGCAGCTGCGCCTCGGTGAAGGTGAGCATCAGCCGACGGCGCCGGGGATGCCCGTGAGCACGCCGCGCAAGTAGTCCACCAGCGTCGAGAGCATCCAGGGGCCGGCAACGGCCAGCACGATGACTGCGCAGACGATCTTCGGCACGAAGCTCAGCGTGGCTTCGTTGATCTGCGTGGCGGCCTGGAAGACGCTCACCACCAGACCTACGATCAGCACCACCAGCAGCAGCGGCGCCGACACCATCAGCAGCATCCACAAGCCCTGCTGGCCGGCGGCCAGCACCTGGGTCGAGTCCATCGCGCGCTCCTTCAGGCTAGGTCACGAACGAGGCCGCGAGCGACCCCAGGAGCAGGTTCCAGCCGTCGGCCAGCACGAACAGCATCAGCTTGAACGGCAGGGCCACCAGCACCGGGCTCAGCATCATCATGCCCAGGCTCATCAGCACGCTGGCCACGATCATGTCG
>JBILSW010000415.1:0-3485 GCA_044371895.1 Rubrivivax sp. | reverse complement strand
GAGCTGTTCAGCGCCCCGGCAGCCGCCAACGGGTTCAACCAGCCGGCGCAGAAGCTGGCCGAGCCGGTGACCACCGCCGACGGTCTGGCGCTGAGGAACGGCGACGTGCTGATCGCCGCCATCACCAGTTGCACCAACACCAGCAACCCCGGCGTGCTGCTGGCCGCCGGCCTGTTGGCCAAGAAGGCCGTGAAGGCCGGCCTGAGAGTGGCGCCACACATCAAGACCAGCCTGGCGCCGGGCTCGCGCATCGTCACCGAGTACCTTGAGAAGGCCGGCCTGCTGCCCTACCTCGAGAAGCTGGGCTTCGCGGTGGCGGCCTACGGCTGCACCACCTGCATCGGCAACGCCGGCGACCTGACGCCGGCCCTCAACGAGGCCATCACCGCCAATGACCTGGTCTGCGCCGCGGTGCTCAGCGGCAACCGCAACTTCGAGGCCCGCATCCACCCCAACCTGAAGGCCAACTTCCTGGCCAGCCCGCCGCTGGTGGTGGCCTACGCGCTGGCCGGCACGGTTCTGAAGGACCTGATGACCGAGCCGGTGGGCCACGACAAGAAGGGGCGGCCGGTCTACCTGGGCGACATCTGGCCCAGCAGCGACGAGGTGCACGCGCTGATGAAGCACGCCATGGACGGCAAGGCCTTCCGGCGCAACTACGACAAGGTGCGCCAGGAGCCGGGCAAGCTGTGGCAGCGGATCCAGGGCGTGCAGGGCGACGTCTACACCTGGCCGGCCAGCACCTACATCGCCGAGCCGCCGTTCTTCGCCGGCTTCACGCTGGAGCCTCCGCCGCCGGCCGAGGCCGGGGCCGGCGTGCGCGGCGCGCGCATCATGGCCCTGTTCGGCGACTCCATCACCACAGACCACATCAGCCCCGCCGGCAGCTTCAAGCCCGGCACGCCGGCCGGACAGTGGCTGCAGGCGCAGGGCGTGGCGCCGGCCGACTTCAACAGCTACGGCGCGCGCCGCGGCCACCACGAGGTGATGATGCGCGGCACCTTCGCCAACGTGCGCGTCAAGAACCTGATGCTGCCGCCAGGCCCGGACGGCTCGAGCGTGGAGGGCGGCTTCACGCTGAAGGGCGGGCAGCCGATGCCGATCTACGACGCAGCCATGGCCTGGCAGGCCGAGGGCACACCCACCGTGGTGTTCGCGGGCGAGGAGTACGGCACCGGCTCCAGCCGCGACTGGGCGGCCAAGGGCACGGCACTGCTGGGCATCCGCGCCGTGGTGGCCCAGAGCTTCGAGCGCATCCACCGCAGCAACCTGGTGGGCATGGGCGTTCTGCCGCTGCAGTTCAAGGCCGGCGACAGCTGGCAGGGCCTGGGCCTGACCGGCGAGGATGTCATCGACGTGCGCCTGGCCGACGACCTCCAGCCTCAGGGCGACGCCACGCTGGTGATCACGCGGCCCGACGGCTCGGTGCAGGAGCGGACCGTGACGCTGCGCGTGGACACTGCCATCGAGGTGAGCTACCTGCGCCACGGCGGCATCCTGCCCTACGTGCTGCGGCAACTGCTGGCGTTCTGATCGGCCCGGCCACCCAAGGACGACCCGACCTGCCGCGGGGCCGCCGGGCAGACCCCACAATCCCGGCTACATGCTGGAACGGCTTCGCCGCCTGATGCCCACGCCCGAAGCCATGGCGGCCAACCGCTGGCTGCGCTGGCTGGGGCCGCGTCTGTTGCACCCACGGCTGTGGCACATGTCGCGGCGCGGCGCGGCGATAGGGGCCGCAGTTGGGGTGTTCTTCGCCTTCATCACGCCGATCGCGCAGATCCCGCTGTCAGCTGCGGTAAGCGTGCTGCTGCGCTGCAACGTGCCGGTCTCGGTGGTGGCCACGCTGGTGAACACGCCGCCAACCTTCGGGCCGGTGTACTACGGCGCCTGGAAGCTGGGCGGCTGGGTGCTCGGGACGTCCGCCGATGACGCCAACCGACCGGCGCTGCTGAGCGTCGCCACGCCACCGCCTTCCGCCCAGGCGGCGCAGACCGCCGCACTCGCGCCCGATCCGCGCCCATGGTGGCAACGCTGGGGGCAGACGCTCAGCGAGGTGGGTCGTCCCCTGCTGGTGGGCACGGTGATCTTCTCGGTGGGCTTCTCGCTGCTGGCCTACCTGCTGGTCAACGGTGTGTGGCGCTGGCGCGTGCGCGCCAAGCGTCGCCGGCGGCTGCGCTTCGGGCGCTGACGCGGCGCGCCTTCAGCGGCCGCGCAGGAACAGCGCGTCCAGCTCCTTCATCGTCACCTGCCGCCAGGTCGGGCGGCCGTGGTTGCAGGTGTCGCTGCGCTCGGTGGTTTCCATCTCGCGCAGCAGCGCGTCCATCTCGGGCAGCGTGAGGCGGCGGTTGGCGCGCACGGCGGCATGGCAGGCCATGGTGGCGAGCAACTCGTCGCGGGCGCGCTGCACGACGCGGCTGCCGCCGACCTCGGCCAGCTCGGTCAGCACCGCACGCACGAGTTCGGTCAGGTCGGCATCGGGCAGCGCGGCCGGCCGGCTGCGCACCACCAGGGTGGCCACGCCGAGCAAGCCCACGTCCAGGCCCAGCGCCCGCAGCGCATCAGCGTGCGCCTCGGCGGCGGCCAGTTCGGCCGGCGTGGCCGCCAGCGTGTGGGGAATGAGCAAGGGCTGCGCCGGCAACGCGGCACCCGCACCGGCCGCGGCATCGGCGGCGCGCTTCAGGCGTTCGTAGACGATGCGCTCGTGGGCCGCGTGCATGTCCACCACCACCAGGCCGCTCGCGTTCTCGGCCAGCACGTAGGCGCCCCCGATCTGCGCCAGGGCGCGGCCCAGGGGCTGCTCGACGGCCGCCGGGGCCTCGGGGGCGGCCGGCAAGGGCTGCGCCAGCGCGCGCAGCGCCGGGGCCCAGGGCGCGCGGGGCTCGGCGGCCTGCAGCGCGCCGCCACCGGCATCGGCCCAGGCCAGCGAAGGCTGCCACGCCGGACGGGCTGCCGCCGCGGGCGGCGAGCTGGCAACGGGGTCAGCCTCCGCCACTGGCGCGGCCACTGCCGCCGTGGCACGGGTGGGGGCGAGCGCCTCCACCACCGCCTGGCGCACGGCCTGGAACACGGCGCCCCCGTCGCGGAAGCGCACCTCGGCCTTGGCCGGGTGCACATTGACGTCCAACAGTTCCGGCTCGATCTCGAGGAAGAGCACCCAGGCCGGCTGCCGGGCGCCGTGGAGCTGGTCGTCGTAGGCGGTGCGCACGGCGTGGCTGACGAGGCGGTCGCGCACGCAGCGGCCGTTGACGAACAGGATCTGAAGGTCGGCACGGGCCCGCGCAGCCTCGGGGTGGCCGATGCGGCCCCGCAGGGCCAGCGGGCCGCGCTGCGCCTCGAGCGGGCGGCTCGCGGCCTCGAAGTCGCGGCCGAGCACGTCGGCCAGGCGCTGCAGCCAGGGCGCCGGGCGCCACTGCGCGACCTGCCGGCCCTCGTGCCACACGGCGATGCCTACGTCCGGCCGCGCGAGCGCCGCGCGCCGGACG
>JBILSW010000412.1:0-3488 GCA_044371895.1 Rubrivivax sp. | reverse complement strand
GCAGCCATGGCGGCGCGGCCCTGACGCCGGCGCGGCATCATCGCCGCCCATGTGGATCGACTCGCACTGCCACCTCGACGCGCCCGAGTTCGAGGCCGACCGCGCCGCGGTGGTGCAGCGCGCCCGCGCCGCGGAGGTGACGATCCTGGTGCTGCCGGCGGTGGCCGTCGACCACGTCGACGCCGTGGTGGCGCTGGCACACCGGCACGGGCTGGCCTATGCCCTGGGCATCCACCCGCTGTGGTGCGACCGTGCTGGCGAAGACGATCTGGAGCGCCTGCGCCAGGCCCTGCACCGCCACCGCGACGACCCGCGGCTGGTGGCCGTGGGCGAGATCGGCCTGGACCACTTCGTGCCCGGCCTCGACGCGGCGCGGCAGCAGCACTTCTACCTGGCGCAGCTGCGCCTGGCGCGCGACGCCGGCCTGCCGGTGATCCTGCACGTGCGCCGCTCGGCCGACGCGCTGCTGGCCGGCCTGCGGCGCATCGAGGTGCCCGGTGGCATCGCGCACGCCTTCAACGGCAGCGGGCAGCAGGCGCGCCGCTTCGTTGAGCGCGGCTTCCGGCTGGGCTTCGGCGGCACGCTCACTTTCGAGCCGGCGCGGCAGATCCGGAACCTGGCCGCCACGCTGCCGCTGGAGGCCCTGGTGCTGGAGACCGACGCGCCCGACATCCCGCCGCAGTGGCTGTACCGCACCGCCGCCGAACGCGCGGCCGGTGCGCCGCAGGGCCGCAACGAGCCGGCCGAGCTGCCGCGCATCGGCGGCGTGCTGGCCAGCCTGCGTGGGCTGCCGCTGGCCGAGCTGGCCGCGGCCACGGTGGCCAACACCCGGGCCGCACTTCCACGGCTGGCGGGACTGCACTCCGTGGAGTCGGCATGACGGTGACGCCGCGTCTCGTCGGCTTGCCGCCGGTGATCGCCCGCGGCACTCGGCTGGTGGTGCTGGGCAGCTTCCCGGGCGTGGCCTCGCTGCAGGTGGGGCAGTACTACGCCCACCCCCGCAACCAGTTCTGGCCCCTGCTGAGCCAGCTGCTGGGCGAGCCGCTGCCGGCGCTGCCCTACCGCGAGTGCGTGGCGCGGCTGCGCGATCGCGGAGCGGGGCTGTGGGACGTCTACGCCAGTTGCCGGCGCGAGGGCAGCCTCGACAGCGCCATCGAGGCCGCCCAGCTCAACGACGTCGCCAGCCTGCGCCGCCGCGGGCCGGGCATGCGGGCGGTGGCGCACAACGGCGGCGAGAGCGCCCGCCATCGCCGCCACACCGAGGTCCTGGGCTTGCCGTTGCGCGCAATAGCTGGTGGGACTCGCGCAGAAGCAATGAGATCAGGGGTCCGGCGCGACGTGCCCGAGAACTAGGCCTCGGCAGCCTGGCGAAGGTCAGCCCTCTGGCGGCTAACTTGAGGGCCGCTTCGGCTCGACTCGGTCGGCTGACCTCTGCGGCGTTCTCCGTCGCTTACTCGAGGGTCCGCCTAGTGGGCCCACCTAATGCCATTCAGTGGGCGCCTTCACGCCGGCCTCCGCATCACGCCCAAGACGGCGGCGGCGGGCAGGCCGTGCAGCGTCAAGACAGCCATCCAGAAGACGCAGAAGCCGCGGCCGAACAGCACCGCCGCCAGTCCGATCAAGGCGGCGGCCCCCAGGCCCGCGAGTGCGCCGACGGCTGCGCGCCAGGGCCAGGACGGGACCCGGCCTGCGCGGCCGTGGTACCAGGCGGCGAACAGCAGCCCCGCCAGGGCCGCTGGCACGACCCCGATGACGTAGGCGAACGGGATGGTCACCAATATCCACACATAGGGCAGCCCGCCGATCAGCGGCCCGGCCCAGGCGAAGCGCCACACGGTGCGCCAGGTGGCACGCTCGCGCAGGACCGCGGGGACCCATGCGAGCCTTGGCTCGCGCAACCGGGGGGGTGCAAGCACGACGCTCACAGAGCGGTCTCCGACGCCCGGGCGGCTTCGCGCGCCGGCACCTTGCGCCACACGCCGCTGGCCACCAGCACCACAGTGACGAAGATGCCGGCCAGCGCCAGCCCGAGCACCGGGCGCAACTGCTGCACCCAGTCCGCGCCCAGCAGCACGCCGCCGAAGGTCAGCACCAGGATCAGCGAGCCGGCCAGCGCCAGCACGTCGGCCGCACGCAGCCAGAACTCGGCGCCGCTGTCGGAGCCGCATTGCGCCACCAGCACGCGCCGCGTGATGCCGCTCAGGTACAGCAGCGCCGCACCCACGGTGCCCAGCGTGAGGATCAGCGAGACGACGAAGAGGTACAGACTCATGGTGTTCTCCTTGGGTTGAGGGGGAAATGGGTCTCAGGTACGGGGCTGCGCACCGTCCAGCCGGCAGCTGCCGTGCGAGCAGTGCGGCATGTGCCGCGCTTGATGGCGCTGCGCGAACAGCCGCAGCACGCGCGGCGCTACGAGGTGCAGGCCCAGGCGGCTGAGTTGCTGCCGGTGCGCCACCACCCACGGGTAGACGCGGCGCGTGATCGGCCGGGTCAGCGGGTGGGTCCAGGCGCGCGCCAGCCACGGCGCGCCCACGGTGGCGTACAGCAGCGCGATGGCATCCACGCCGCGGTGCCAGTCGCCCAAGGCGTCGTGCACGTGCAGCGCGCCCAGCAGGTCGTCGCGCGAGAGGCCGGCGCGGGTCACCGCGTCGTCGCTGAAGTCGGGCGCCGAGCAGTCCACCTGCGCGATCTCGCCGTGTGCATCCAGTGCATGGATCTCGGCCATCTCGGCACTGCAAAGGCCGCACTGTCCGTCGTAGTAGACGGTGAGCAGCGGGGTGGTCGTATCTTGAGATGTCATGGCTTTCTATCCTTCCGTAATTTCTGCCAAAACAGAAATCAAGCGGCAAAAAAATTTGTCTCAGAGTTTGGCCTTGCCGCGCAACAGGCCCTGGATCTTGGCGCCCAGCTTCATGATCTTCACCAGCGTCTCGGGCGGCAGGCGAAGCATCTCGTCGACCCACGCGGAGGTGGTCTCCATCAGCACCAGCGTCTCCTGGATGCGCTGGCGGCTGAGCGCGCTCTCGCGCGGCAGGTCCGGGTGCGCCAGGCATTCGCGCAGCGTCACGATGGTGGGGTCGAACTCGCGCTGCTTGCGGCCGCGCACGATGGTGCGCAGCAGGTCCCATACGTCGCCCGAGGTCTCGAAGTGATCGCGCCGATCGCCCATCAAGTGCACCACCTTCACGAGGCCCCAGCCTTGCAGTTCGCGCAACGAGTTGCTGACGTTGGAGCGGGCTACGCCCAGCTGCTCGCACAGTTCGTCGGCGTTCATCGGCCGGCCAGTGACGAAGAGCAGCGCGTGGATCTGCGACATGGTGCGGTTGACACCCCAGCGCGAGCCCATCTCGCCCCAGTGCAGCACGAAGCGCTCGGTCACGGCGGGCAGGCGCGGCGCGGCGCTCTCTGTCTCGGCGGGTGGGGTGTTGCCAGGGGCCATGGCCGCAAGATACTCCTTCTGCAGTTTCTGTCAAGACAGAAATTCATCG
>JBILSW010000413.1:0-3488 GCA_044371895.1 Rubrivivax sp. | reverse complement strand
CGGGGTGTCGACGAACACGAACTGCGTGCCACCCAGCGTGCGGATGCCGGTGATGCGGTGGCGCGTGGTCTGCGCCTTGTCGGACGTGATGCTGACCTTCTGCCCCACCAGGGCATTGAGCAGCGTGCTCTTGCCGACGTTGGGGCGGCCGACGATGGCCACCAGGCCGCAGCGCCGCGGGCCGGGGGCGGTTGCGGCGGCGTCGGTCACGCGGCGGCGTCCTGCGCCTTGAGCTCGGCCAGCAGCCGGCGCGCGGCCTCCTGCTCCGCGGCGCGGCGCGAGCGGCCCTGGCCCGAGGCCCGGCGCTCCAGGGCCGGCACGGCACACTCGACCTCGAAGGTCTGGGCGTGGGCCTGGCCGCGCGTGGCCACGATGCGGTAGCTGGGCACGGCGATGCGGCGCGCCTGCAGCCACTCCTGCAGCTCGGTCTTGGCGTCCTTCGTCCAGCTCTCGGCCTCGGTGGCCTGGATGACCTCGCCGAACAGACCCTGCACCAGGGCGCGCGCCTTGGCGTAGCCGCCGTCCTGGAACACGGCGCCGATCAGCGCCTCCAGCGCGTCGGCCAGGATCGAAGGGCGCTGCGCACCACCGCCGCGGGCTTCGCCCTCCGACAGGCGCAGCAGCTCGGACAGGTCCAGCGCCAGCGCAGCCTTGTGCAGGCTGTCCTCGCGCACCAGATGGGCGCGCACGCGGGTGAGGTCGCCCTCGTCGCTGCCCGAGAAGCGTTCGTACAGCAGCTCGGACACCGCCAGCGCCAGCACCGTGTCGCCCAGGAACTCCAGGCGCTCGTTGTGGTCGGCGCCGAAGCTGCGGTGCGTGAGCGCGCGCTGCAACAGCGCCGGGTTGGCGAAGCGGTGGCCCAGCCGGCGCTGCAGCGGGTCGAGGCGGGCGTCGGCGGCCACGGGGCGGGGGCTCCTCAGCGGCCGGGCTTGGATCGGCCCTCGTACTTGATGAGGATGTAGACCGGGCCCATGACCGGGATCTCCTTGTCGTAGGCGAAGGCCAGCACGACGCGGTCGTTCTCCTTCGTCACCTGGAGGTCCTTGCCGCCGATGGCGTTGATGGAGTACTCCACTTCCTTCTGGCGTTCGAAGGCGGCGCGCGCCTCGGCCACGGTGGCGGGCTGCTCGGCGGCGATCTTGTTGACGGCCCGCTGGATCGTCAGGTACTCGGTCACCGTGGGCACAACGCGCACCACCATGTAGCCGGCGAAGCCGATGATGAGGGCCCAGAACAGCAGGCCGAACAGCGTGAGGCCGCGCTGCCTGGTGCGCGGGCGGTGGAAACCGGGACGGGTCATGGAACAGGCCTTCAGTGGAACGGGCCGATGCGACCCAGGTTGCCGAAGTTCATCCAGACGAAGAACGCCTTGCCGACGATATTCTCGTCGGGTACGAAACCCCAGTAGCGCGAGTCCTGCGAGTTGTCGCGGTTGTCGCCCATCATGAAGTAATGCCCGGGCGGCACCTTGCAGGTCACGCCCTCGGGCGTGTATCGACACTGGTCGGCGAAAGGAAAGGTCTTGGGGTCGGGCCCGAACCACGACTGGCGGCGTGGATCGACCAAGATGCGGTGCTCGACATCGCCGAGCTTCTCGGAGAACTGCGGCTCGTAGCGGCGGGAGTCGGCCTCATAGAACTCGCCCTGACCCGTGACCGGTACCGGCTGTCCGTTGAGGCTGAGCTTCTGGTTGGCCCAGGTCACGGTGTCGCCGGGCAGGGCCACCACGCGCTTGATGTAGTCCTGCCGCGTGTCCACCGGGTAGCGGAACACCATCACATCGCCGCGCTCGACCGGGTTGTTGTCGATGATCTTGGTGTTGATCACCGGCAGCCGCACGCCGTAGTGGAACTTGTTCACCAGGATCAGGTCGCCCACCAGCAGCGTGGGGATCATCGAGCCCGACGGGATCTTGAACGGCTCGAACAGGAAGCTGCGCAGCAGGAACACGATCAGGATCACCGGGAACAGCCCGGCGGTCCAGTCCAGCCACCAGGGCTGCATCAGCAGCTTCTCCTTGGCGGCGGCGACGTCGCCATCGACCTTGTCGATGCCCATGCGGGCCAGTTCAGCGCGGCGCGCCGCGTCCTGCCGCTCGAGTTCGGAGGCCGCAGCCTCGCGGGCAGGCTTGAACCGGTAGCGCTCGGCCAGCCAGTAGCCCAGGGTGACGACCGTCAGCACGAACAGCAGCAGCGAGAAGTTGCCGGTCCAGAAGCCGAAGAACCAGCCGCCAAGGTAGGCGACGAGGGCGCCGTACAGCGCTGCGGTGAGTGTGCTCATGCGGTGACCCAGGGAAGGCTCGGGCTCAATCGTCGACCTGCAGGATGGCCAGGAAGGCCTCCTGCGGCACTTCCACCGAACCGATCTGCTTCATGCGCTTCTTGCCGGCCTTCTGCTTCTCGAGCAGCTTCTTCTTGCGCGTGATGTCGCCCCCGTAGCATTTTGCCAGCACGTTCTTGCGCAGGGCCTTGATGTCCTCGCGGGCGATGATGTTCGCGCCGATGGCGGCCTGGATCGCCACGTCGTACATCTGGCGCGGGATCTGCTCGCGCATCTTGGCGGCCACGGCGCGGCCGCGGTATTGGCTCTGCGAGCGGTGCACGATCATGGCCAGCGGGTCCACGCGCTGGCCGTTGATCATGATGTCGACCTTCACCACGTCGGCGGCGCGGTACTCCTTGAACTCGTAGTCCATGCTGGCGTAGCCGCGGCTGACGCTCTTCAGCTTGTCGAAGAAGTCCAGCACGATCTCCGCCAGCGGCAGCTCGTAGGTCAGCATGACCTGCTTGCCGTGGTAGGCCATGTTCAGCTGCACGCCGCGCTTCTGGTTGGCCAGCGTCATCACCGGGCCCACGCAGTCCTGCGGCATGTACAGGTGCACGGTCACGATGGGCTCGCGGATCTCGCGGATGCGGCCCAGGTCGGGCATCTTGCTGGGGTTCTCGACCTCCAGCACCGTGCCGTCGTTCAGCTCGACCTCGTAGACCACGCTGGGCGCGGTGGTGACGAGGTCCTGGTCGAACTCGCGCTCCAGCCGCTCCTGCACGATCTCCATGTGCAGCAGGCCAAGGAAACCGCAGCGGAAACCAAAGCCCATGGCGCTGCTGGTTTCAGGCTCGTATTTGAGGGCCGCATCGCTGAGCTGCAGCTTGTCGAGCGCTTCGCGTAGATCGGGGTATTGATCCGCATCGGTGGGGAACAGGCCGCAGAACACCATCGGCTTGGCCTCGGTGTAGCCCGGCAGGGGCTCAGAGGCTGGGTTATTCACCAGCGTGATCGTGTCGCCCACGCGGGCATCGGCCACGGCCTTGATCGACGCCGCCAGGTAGCCCACTTCGCCCGCCTGCAGGCTGTCTACCTTGCGCTGATCGGGGGCCATCACGCCCACTTCATCGAGCTCGTAGGTTTTCTTGCTGGCCATCAGCAGCACCTTGTCTTTGGTGCTGATCGAGCCGGAGATCACCCGGAAATACACAATCACCCCCCGG
>JBILSW010000414.1:0-3488 GCA_044371895.1 Rubrivivax sp. | reverse complement strand
AGCGGTTGATCATGGAATCCATGTTCCCGGCCGCCACGCCGAAGAACAGGTTGGGCCGGCCCAGCGCCTTGAAGGGCTCGGCGCTCTGCCAGTCGGGCTGCGCGATGATGCCGACGCGGAAGCCCTGGGCCTCGAGCACGCGGCCGATCACGGCCATGCCGAAGCTGGGGTGGTCGACATAGGCGTCGCCGGTGACGATGACGATGTCGCAGCTGTCCCAGCCCAGGCGCTCCATCTCGGCGCGGCTCATGGGCAGGAAGGGCGCGCGCCCGAAGCGCCTGGCCCAGAACGGCTTCCAGGCCGTCAGGGCCTTGGCCACCGGGTGGGCGGACGCTGGCGATGGCGCGTCAGGACGTTCGAGCAGCTTGGAGCTCACGGGGGATGGGGCCGGTCTGGGGGCGAAGGCAAGCCGTGGATTGTCGGCCCGCCTGCCTCAAGCTGCACGGCGGCGCTGCCGATAGACGCACCATGGAAGGCTTTTGGTTGACGCTCGGCTGGGGACTGGCCGCACTGCTGGCGGCTTCGGTGCTGGTCGCGCTGGTGGAACTGCTGCGCCAGGGCGCGCGGCGCGCGCTTCCGCCGCCGCCGTCGCAGCCCGGTGCCGTGAGGGTGGACCTCGATGTCGACGAGTTACACGGCGATCGCGGGCCCGCCGGAGCCGTCGCCGACACCGAGACCCGCCGCGCCGCGCTCGCCCAGGTGCTGCACCGACTGCAACAGCCCGGCTCGGACCCACCCTGGGTCGAGACCTCGCCGACGGTGCTGACGCCCCAGGCCAGCGCCGACCTCGAGCGCCGCTGAGCCGCGCCCGGCGCCCTCAGGCCGCCAGGGCGCGGTCCGAAGGCGCTTCCTCGTCGTCGAGTTCCTCGGCCAGGAAGCCGCCGCTCTGGTGCGCCCACAGGCGCGCGTAGATGCCGCCCGCAGCCAGCAGGCTCTTGTGGTCGCCCACCTCCACGATGCGCCCCTTGTCCATGACTACCAGCCGGTCCATGGCGGCGATGGTGGACAGCCGGTGCGCGATCGCCACCACCGTCTTGCCCTCCATCAGCCGGTACAGGCTCTGCTGGATGGCGGTCTCGACCTCGCTGTCGAGCGCGCTCGTGGCCTCGTCGAGCAGAAGGATGGGCGCGTCCTTCAGCATCACCCGTGCGATGGCGATGCGCTGGCGCTGGCCGCCGCTCAGCTTCACGCCGCGCTCGCCAACGTGGGCGTCATAGCCGCTGCGGCCCTTGGGGTCCGTCAGGCCGTCGATGAAGTCGGCCGCCTCGGCGCGCTCGGCGGCACGCCGCATCTCAGCCTCGGTGGCCTCGGGGCGGCCGTAGACGATGTTCTCGCGCACCGAGCGGTGCAGCAGCGAGGTGTCCTGCGTGACCATGCCCACCTCGCGGCGCAGGCTGTCCTGGGTGACACCGGCGATGTCCTGGCCGTCGATGAGCACGCGGCCCTCCTGCAGGTCGTACAGGCGCAGCAGCAGGTTGACGATGGTGCTCTTGCCGGCGCCTGAACGGCCCACCAGGCCGATCTTCTCGCCCGGCTGGATGACGAGGTCCAGCCCCTCGATGACATTCCTGCCGTTGCCGTACGAGAAGCCCACGTTCTCGAAGCGGACCTCGCCGCGCGTGACCTTCAGCGCCACCGCATCGGCGCGGTCGACCACCGCACGCGGCCGCGACAGCGTGGCCATGCCATCCTGCACGGTGCCGATGTGCTCGAACAGGGTGGCCATTTCCCACATCACCCAGTGCGAGATGCCGTTCAGGCGGAAGGCCATGGCCGTGGCCGCCGCCACCGCGCCCACGCCCACCAACGAGCCGGCCCACAGCCAAAGCGCCACCACCGTGATCGACGCGATCAGCAGCACCGACAGCAGCTGGTTCACGGTCTCGAAGGCCGTCACCAGCCGCATCTGCGCGTTCACCGCGCCCAGGAACTCCTGCATGGCGCCGCGCGCGAAGTGGCTCTCGCGCTGCGCGTGCGAGAACAGCTTGACCGTGGCGATGTTGGTGTACGCGTCGGTGATGCGGCCCGTCATCAGCGAGCGCGCGTCGGCCTGCGCCTCGGCCACCTTGCCCAGCCGCGGCACGAAGTACCACAGCGTGGCCACGTACAGCACCAGCCAGCCCAGGAACGGCACCATCAGCCAGGCGTCGAAGGCCGCCATCACGCCCACCATGGTGGCGAAGTAGATGACCACGTAGACCAGGATGTCGGCGAAGATGAGCCAGGTGTCGCGCACCGCCAGCGCCGTCTGCATCACCTTCGTGCTGATGCGCCCGGCGAACTCGTCCTGGTAGAAGGCCATGCTCTGCGCGAGCATCAGGCGGTGGAAGCTCCAGCGCAGGCGCATCGGGAAGTTGCCGAAGATGCCCTGGTACTTGAACAGCGCCTGCAGCGCCGCGAACACGATGCTCAGGCCCAGCACGCCGCCCAGCACCGCCAGCAGCGACCCGTGCCGCTGCCACAGTTCGGCCGGGGGCGTCTTGCCCAGCAGGTCCACCACGTGGGCCATCATGCTGAACAGCAGCGCCTCGAAGGCGCCGATGGCGGCCGTGAACAGCGTCACCAGCAGCAGGAACGGCCGCGCGCCCTTCGTGCAGGCCCACAGGAACGCGAAGAAGGTCCGGGGCGGATCCGCCGGGGGCTGCGGCGGATACGGATCCACCAGTCGTTCGAAGAAGGCAAACACGCGCGCTCCCTGGTTCGTCGTCGTCATGGTCCCGGCGCGGGGCCTGCCATCAACCCGCGCACCAGCGACTCGGCGCGCGCGCTGACGGCGGCGTCCATCGCGATGGTGCGGCCCCACTCGCGGCTGGTCTCGCCGGGCCACTTGTTGGTGGCGTCCAGCCCCATCTTGCCGCCCAGGCCGCTGACGGGCGAGGCGAAGTCCAGGTAGTCGATGGGCGTGTGCTCCACCAGCGTCGTGTCGCGCACGGGATCCATGCGCGTGGTGATGGCCCAGATCACCTCTTGCCAGTTGCGAATGTCGACGTCGTCGTCCGTCACGACGATGAACTTCGTGTACATGAACTGCCGCAGGAAGCTCCACAGCCCGAACATCACGCGCTTGGCGTGGCCGGGGTAGGCCTTGCGGATGGAGATGATCGCCATCCGGTAACTGCAGCCCTCGGGCGGCAGGTAGAAGTCGACGATCTCCGGGAACTGCTTGCGCAGGATGGGCACGAAGACCTCGTTCAGCGCCACGCCCAGAACGGCCGGCTCGTCAGGCGGCTTGCCGGTGTGCGTCGAGTGGTAGACGGGGTCGCGGCGGTGCGTCAGGCGCTGGATGCGGAACACCGGGAACCAGTCCTGCTCGTTGTAGTAGCCAGTGTGGTCGCCAAAGGGGCCTTCGAGCGCGTGCAGGTAGCCGCCGATCTCCTTCAGCTTCACGCCGCGCTCGCTGTCGCCCGCGAAGCCGGGCTCGGCGGGCGGGATGTGGCCCTCGAGCACGATCTCGGCGCTGGCCGGCACCTGCAGGCGGCGGTCGCCCT
>JBILSW010000411.1:0-3489 GCA_044371895.1 Rubrivivax sp. | reverse complement strand
CTGCTCCACCGGGAAGTCGCGCGTGTAGCCATAGCCGCCCAGCACCTGGATCGCCAGCGAGTTGGCCTCCAGGCACCACTCGCTGGGCCAGCTCTTGGCGATCGGCGTCAGCACCTCGAGCAGCAGCCTTGCCTCGGCTGCTGCAGCGGCCTCGCCGGTGTGCGCCTCGTCGACGAGGCGGGCGCAGTACAGCGCCAGCGCCAGGCCACCCTCGACGTAGGCCTTCTGCGCCAGCAGCATGCGCCGCACGTCGGCGTGCTGCACCAGCGGCACGGGCGGCTGCGCGGGGTCCTTGCCTGCGCCGGTGATGGGGCGGCCCTGGGTGCGCTGGCGCGCGTAGTCCAGGCTGGCCTCGTAGCCGGCGTAGCCGAGCATCACCGCGCCCAGGCCGACGCCGATGCGCGCCTCGTTCATCATGTGGAACATGCAGCGCAGGCCCTCGCCGGGCTGGCCGACAAGGTAGCCGATGGCGCCCGCGCCGCCGCGCACCGGAAACCGGCCTTCGCCGAAGTTCAGCAGCGTGTTGGTGGTGCCGCGATAGCCGAGCTTGTGGTTCAGGCCCGCGAGCGCGACGTCGTTGCGCTCGCCCGTCAGCCGCCCCTCGGCGTCGACCAGCCGCTTGGGCACGATGAACAGCGAGATGCCGCGGGTGCCCGGCGGCAGGCTGCCATCCTCGCGCGGGATCTTCGCCAGCACCAGGTGCACGATGTTCTCGGTGAGCTCATGCTCGCCGCCGCTGATCCACATCTTGTTCCCGCGGAGGCGATAGCGGGGGCCGAGCGGGTCGGCTTCGTAGCCCTCGCCGTCGGGCACGGCGCGCGTGGCCACGTCGCTCAGCGAAGAGCCGGCCTGCGGCTCGCTCAGGCACATGGTGCCAAACCAGCGGCCCGCGAATTCGGCCCAGGCGAAGACCTCGCGCTGCCGCGGCGTGCCGTGCGCCATCAGCAGGTTGGCGTTGCCGCTGGTGAGCATGGCGTAGCCGCCCATGGCGACGCTGGCCTTGCTGAAGAACGCGTTGGCCGCCATCTCCACCACGCAGGGCAGCTGCAGGCCGCCGATGTCGTAGTCCTGCGCCGCGGCGAGCATGCCGCTGCCGACGTAGGCGGCCATCGCGGCGTGCGTGGCCTCGGGCAGGACCACGCGCTCGCCGTCCGGACCCGACACCACATGGGGCTCCTGCGTGTCGGCCAGCCGGTTGAAGGGCGCGAACTTCTCGCGCGCGATGCGCTCGCAAGTGCCGAGCACGGCGTCGAAGGTCTCGCGCGAGTGCTCGGCGAAGCGGGGCCGCTCGAGCAGCGAGCCGATGCGCAGCCAGTCGTGCAGCAGGAAGTCGACGGTGGTTCGCATGGGGTCAGTCGTCCTTGGGAGGATCCTGGGGAACGAGGGCCATCGTGGCCGAGGCCTTCATCACCAGGGTGCGCGTGCCGTCGGCGGCCTCGCCCCAGACCTCGGCCTCGGTGAAGCTCAGCCGTCGGCCGGCCTTCACCACCCAGGCCTCGCACACCAGACGCTCGCCGCGGCCAGGGCGCAGCTGGCTGGTCTTGAGCTCGGCCGTCAGCGCCCAGTGGCCCTCGGGTGCCAGCGTCTGCGCGGCCGAGCCCATGCTGTGGTCGGCCAGCGTGGCCATGACGCCGGCGTGCACCTGGCCGGTGTGCTGCATGAAGCGCGGCTGCACGACGAGCTCGGCGCTCAGGCGGCCCGGGGCCACGCCGGTGGGCCTGACGCCCAGGTCGCGCATGAACGGCGCTGCGGCGAAGAAGCCGGTCACGTCGTCGATCGTCATGTGGCCAGCCCGAAGTGGCGCAGCGCGGCGCGGGCGATCGGCCTGCCCCACTCGGGCACGAAGTGGCCGGCCTCCGCCACGCGCATCGGCTCGGGGCAGCCGCGGATGGCCTGCGCCAGCGCCGCCATCACCGGCGGGCCGAGCACCGGGTCGCGCTCGCCCACGGCCATGAAGCTGTGGCCCTGCCAGCGGTCGCGCCAGAAGGCCAGGGCCTCGCGCGAGAGGGCGGCCCCGGGCGCCTCGGCGCCGTCCGGCACGAGGTTGGGGAACGCGCGCAGGGCGGCCTTGTGCGCCGCGTCGGGAAACGGGGCGTCATAGGCGGCCGCCTCGGCCTCGGTCAGCTCGGGCGTGCCGCGGCGCAGCAGCCGGCCCACGGCCAGGTCGGGCTGGCCGTTGCTGTAGGCGCGCCAGGCGCGGAAGCCTTCGCTCAGCTCGCCCGTGGCCAGCGTGGTGTTCATCACCAGCAGCCGCGTGTAGCGCTGCGGCGCGGCCATCGGCAACGTCAGGCCGAGCAGGCCGCCCCAGTCCTGGCAGACCAGCATCACATCGCGCAGGTCGAGTTCCTCCACCAGCGCCAGCAGCATGCCGCGGTGGAACTCGAAGCGGTGGGTGGCTTCGTCGGCCGGCTTGTCGGAACGGCCGAAGCCGATGAGGTCCGGCACCACCACACGCAGCCCAGCCTGCAGGAGCACCGGGATCATGTGGCGGTACAGGTAGCCCCAGGCGGGGTTGCCATGCAGGCACAGGGCCACGGGCGCCGCCGCCGCGGGGCCCTCGTCGACCCGGGCCACGCGCCAGTCGCCATGCTGCGTGTAGCGCGGCGCCCAGGGCCAGCCCGGCAGGGCGGCGAAGCGCTCGTCGGGCGTGCGCAGCGCTGTCATCGGGGCCTCAGAGGACCTCGAAGATACCCGCCGCCCCCATGCCGCCACCCACGCACATCGTGATGCACACGCGCTTGGCCCCGCGGCGTTTGCCTTCGATGAGCGCATGGCCCGTGAGGCGCTGGCCGCTCACGCCATACGGGTGGCCCAGCGCGATGGCGCCGCCGTTGACGTTGAGGCGGTCCATCGGGATGCCGATGCGGTCGGCACAGTACAGCACCTGCACGGCGAAAGCCTCGTTGAGCTCCCACAGGTCGATGTCGTCCACCGTCAGGCCCAGGCGCTTGAGCAGTTTGGGCACGGCGAACACCGGGCCGATGCCCATCTCGTCGGGCTCGCAGCCGGCCACCGCGAAGCCGAGGAAGCGGCCCAGCGGCTTCAGGCCCTTCTGCTGCGCGTAGGCCTCGCTGACCACCACGCAGGCCCCGGCGCCGTCGGAGAACTGGCTGGCATTGCCCGCCGTCACCACGCCGCCGGGCACGGCCGAACGGATGCCCTGCACGGCCTCGAAGGTGGTGCCCGGGCGCAGGCCCTCGTCGGCGCTGACGGTGACCTCCTTGCTGCGCAGGCCCATCACCGCGTCGGCCACGCCGGCCGTCACCGTCACGGGAACGATCTCGTCCTTGAAGCGGCCCTGCTCCTGCGCCGCGCAGGCCTTCTGCTGGCTCTCGGCGCCGAAGCGGTCCATGCGCTCCTTGGCCACGTTGTAGCGCCTGGCCACCTGCTCGGCGGTCTGCAACATCGGCCAGTAGATCTCGGGCTTGTGCTCCTTGAGCCAGCTGTCCTGGAACATGTGCATGTTCATCTCCTGCTGCACGCAGGAGA
>JBILSW010000410.1:0-3494 GCA_044371895.1 Rubrivivax sp. | reverse complement strand
GGCCTGGCGCAGTGCGGCGCCTGCACGGTGCACCTCGACGGCGCGCCGGTGCGCTCGTGCGTCACGCCGCTGGCGGCGGCAGCCGGCGCCCCGGTGGTCACGATCGAGGGCATCGGCAGCGACCGCGTCGGCGCCGCGGTGCAGGCGGCCTGGGTGAAGCACGACGTGGCGCAGTGCGGCTACTGCCAGAGCGGGCAGGTGATGGCCGCCGCGGCGCTGCTCAAGCGCGCGAAGACGCCCACCGACGCGCAGATCGACGAGGCCCTGGCCGGCAACCTGTGCCGCTGCGGCACCTACCAGCGCATCCGTGCGGCCATCCACGACGCCGCGGCGTCGCTGGCCTGACGGGGAGAGCACGATGATCGTCGACCGCCTCCTTCAGCAGGCCCTGGCCACGCCCGGCCCGGCCCTGCCGCGTCGCCGCTTCCTGGCGGCCACCGCCACCGTCGGCGGCCTGCTCGGCCTGGGCCTGTGGCCCGCGGCCGGCCGCGCGCAGGGCGCCGCCCGGCCCGGCAGCCAGCCGCACGAGCAGCCGCGCGCCTTCGTGTCGATCGCGCGCGACGGCACCGTCACCGTGCTGTGCAACCGCATGGACATGGGCCAGGGCATCGAGACCGCGCTGGCCATGGCCTGCGCCGAGGATCTCGACGCCGACTGGAGCCGCGTCGTCACCGGCTTCGGCAACCAGCAGGGCGCTTACGTCGACCCCGCCATGGGCATGCACCTCACCGGCGGCAGCAACTCGGTCAAGAACAGCTACCTGCAGTACCGCGAGCTCGGCGCTCGCACCAGGGCCATGCTGCTGGCGGCGGCGTCGCAGCAGTGGGGCGTGCCGGTGGCGCAGATCAAGGCCGCGCAGGGCGTGGTGGCCGGCGGCGGCCGGCGGGCCGGCTACGGCGAGCTGTTCGAGGCCGCGATGGCCCAGCCCGTGCCCGAGGCGGTGGCGCTGAAGCCGGCGGCCGAGTTCCGCCTGCTCGGCAAGCCACAGGCGCTGACGGTGGCCCGCGCCAAGAGCGACGGCACGCAGCGCTACGCCATCGACGTGCAGCTGCCCGGCATGCTGACGGCCGTGATCCAGCGCCCGCCGGTGTTCAACGGCCGCGTCGCCGGCTTCGACGCCGCCGCGGCGCGGCGCGTCAAGGGCGTGGTGGAGGTGTTTCCCGTGGCGCTGGACCGCGGCGGCCAGGGCCTGGCCGTGGTGGCCGAGGGCTACTGGCCGGCCAAGCTGGGCCGCGACGCGCTGAAGATCGACTGGGCGCTGTCCGAGGTGCCGCGCGCCGACACCGAG
The DNA here is from genome assembly GCA_044371895.1 of Rubrivivax sp. Lineage (GTDB taxonomy): Bacteria > Pseudomonadota > Gammaproteobacteria > Burkholderiales > Burkholderiaceae_C > Rubrivivax. The sequence goes on along the minus strand of JBILSW010000410.1, from coordinate 2,206 downwards.
GCGCTGCGCCGCGAGTACCTGGCGCTGGCGAAGAAGCCGGGCACGCCGGCGCCGCAACCGGGCCTGCGCGCCGCGGTGCCGGCATCGCCGCCGGCTGCCGGCCCGCCGCGCACCCTGGCGGCCGAGTTCGTCTTCCCCTACCTGAACCACGCGCAGCTCGAGCCGCTGTGCTGCACGGTCGACCTGCAGGCCGATCGCGCCGTCATCCACGCCGCCTCGCAGATGCCGGGCGTGGACGCCGCCGCCGCCGCCTCGGTGCTGGGGCTCAGGCCCGAGCGGGTGGAGATCGTCGTGCAGATGGCCGGCGGCGGCTTCGGCCGTCGCGCCACGCCCACCGGCGAATGGGTGCGCGAGGCCGCGGCCGTGGCCCGGGGCCTGGCCGAGCGCAGCCGCCGCGCGCCGGTGAAGGTGGTGTGGAGCCGCGAGGACGACATGGCCGCCGGCTACTACCGCCCGTTCACCGTGCACCGCGCCGAGGTCAGCTTCGACGCCGTCGGCAAGGTGCTGTCCTGGGACCACCGCGTCGTCAGCCAGAGCATCCTGGCCGGCTCGCCCTTCGAGGCCTTCATGGTGCAGCAGGGGGTGGACGTGACCACCGTCGAGGGCCTGCGCGAGCCCTACGCGCTGCCCGTGAACGTGAGCGTGCACCACCCGAAGGTCAACGTGCCGGTGCTGTGGTGGCGCGCCGTCGGCAGCACCCACACGGCCTACGTGATGGAAACGCTGATCGACGAGATCGCCGCGGCCACGCGGCAGGATCCGGTGGCCTACCGGATGGCGCTGATGGGCAGCGACGCCAAGGCGGCGCGCCACAAGGCGGCGCTGCAGCTGGCCGTCGAGGCCAGCGGCTACGGCCGGCGCAAGCTGCCCGCGGGCACCGCCTGGGGCGTGGCCGTGCACGAGAGCTTCGGCTCGGTGGTGGCCTACGTGGTGGAGGCGGCGCTGCGCGGGCGCGGCGCTGAGCGCCGGCCGGTGCTCACGCGTGTGACTGCCGGCGTGCACTGCAACTTCTGCGTCAACCCCCGCAGCGTGGCGGCGCAGGTGGAGGGCTCGGTGCTGATGGCACTGGCGACCACGCTGCCCGGCCACGCCATCACGCTGAAGGACGGCCGCGTCGAGCAGGGCAACTTCGACCGCTTCACGCTGCCGCGGCTGGCGCAGATGCCGCGCGTGGACGTGCACGTGGTGCCCAGCGCCGATCCGCCCACCGGCATGGGCGAGCCGGCCCTGCCGCCGCTGGCGCCGGCCTTCGCGAACGCGGTGGCGCGCCTGACGGGCCGCCGCCAGCGCGAGCTGCCGTTCCGCTGGGCCTGAACCCGCGGCGCTGACGCCGGGACGACGCGCCCGCCCGCCCGTGCAGCGCGGCCGCGTCCCTAGAATCCCCCGCCCTCAACCCCGAAGGCCTGCATGTCAACCGGTGTCATCCGCATCCGTGGTGCCCGCCAGCACAACCTGAAGAACCTGGACCTGGACATCCGCACCGGCGAGCTGACGGTGGTGACGGGCCCCAGCGGCAGCGGCAAGAGCTCGCTGGTGTTCGACACGCTGTACGCCGAGGGTCAGCGTCGCTACGTCGAGACCTTCAGCGCCTACGCGCGGCAGTTCCTCGACCGCATGGACCGGCCCGCCGTCGACAAGGTGGAGGGCGTGCCCCCGGCCATCGCCATCGACCAGACCAACCCCGTGCGCACCTCGCGCTCGACGGTGGGCACGATGACGGAGCTGAACGACCACCTGAAGCTGCTGTTCGCGCGCGCCGCGCAGCTGTTCGACCGCGAGACGGCGCTGCCGGTGCGGCACGACACGCCGCAGACCATCTTCGACGACCTGCGCGGGCGGGCCGAGGTGGAGGGCGACCCGCGCCTGGTGTTCACCTTTCCCGCCGAGCTGCCCGCCGACACCAGCGCCGGGCAGCAGGAGCAGTGGCTCGCCGCCAGCGGCTTCACGCGCGTGCAGGGCGAGCGCGTGGTGGGGGAGCGAAAGATCCTCGACGTGGTGGCCGACCGCTTCCGCCTGGCGGGCACCGAGCCGGTCCGCGCGATGGAGGCCATCGAGCTCGCGCTCAAGCGCGGTGGCGGGCGGCTCACGGTGTTCGCGGGTGCGGATGCGGATTCGGCCGAGCCCTGGCGCTACAGCACCGGCCTGCACTGCCCCGAGAGCGACATCCGCTACGCCGAGCCGCAGCCGGCGCTGTTCAGCTTCAACA
>JBILSW010000039.1:0-11794 GCA_044371895.1 Rubrivivax sp. | reverse complement strand
CACCGCGAGGCCGTAATGCTGCGCCGAGCGGAACACGCGCAGGCCCGAGACGGGGTCGTTGCGCGAGAGGATCACCACCTCCACGCGCGCGGCGTCGGCGGTATTGAAGCCCAGCAGCTTGTGCACCAGCGAGAAGGCCACGCCGGGCCGCGCCGGCTGCTCCAGCCGCGCCAGCTGCAGCTGCATGTAGGCGCGGTCGTCGGCGGCCTCGAAGACGCGGTTCTCTTCTTCGAAGTCGAACAGCGCGCGCGAGGAGATGGCGACGACGAGCTGGCCTTCGAGGGTGGCGGGCATGCGTGACATTGTGAACGCGCCAGCCGCATCGCAGGCCCCGGGCATCGCGGGTTCATCGGCCTGCCACATCTGCCGCTCACCATCAACGGTATCCCGACGCCAGCCCCGCCGGAGCCGCCCATGACCGCGTTCGCCGACTTGTTCCCGCTCGCACTCGACCAGCGCCCCGAGAACCGCCGCCGCCGCGACGAGCCGGCCCACGCCCCGGCCTGGGAGGCTCCGCGCAGCGAGGCCTTCTTCGAGGACCTGGACCCGACCCCCGCGCCGCGCGGCATGCCGTTCGGCCCGGTGCTGCCGCTGGCGGCCTGAGAAGCTGCGAACGAACCCGACACGCCCGCCCGTCACGCCAGGCGCCGGCGGCCGCCGGCGCTGCGGCTAGCATCCTCCGTGTGCTGGCTCTTCGCGACGTCCGCTATGCCTGGCCCGGTGGGGCCGACTGCCTGGTCATCGACCGGCTCGTGCTCCAGCCCGGCCGCACGCACTTCCTGCACGGCCCCAGCGGCTGCGGCAAGAGCACCCTGCTGGGCCTTATGGCCGGCGTGCTGCTGGCGCGCGCGGGCGTCGTCGAACTGCTGGGCCAGGACTGGACCGCGCTGCCCGCCGGGCGCCGCGACGCCCGGCGCGCCGACCACGTGGGTGTGATCTTCCAGCAGTTCAACCTGCTGCCCTACCTGAGCGTGCTCGACAACGTGCTGCTGCCCACGCGCTTCTCGGCCTTGCGGGCGCATCGCTGCGGCGGCCCGCCCGCCGAGGCCGCCCGTGTGCTGCTGCAGCGCGTGGGCCTGCCCGCGACGCTGCACGCGCGCCGGGCCGACGCGCTGAGCGTCGGCCAGCAGCAGCGCGTGGCGGCGGCGCGCGCGCTCGTCGGCCGGCCCGAGCTGGTGATCGCCGACGAACCCACCTCGGCGCTGGATGCCGCGCGCCGCGACGACTTCATGTCGCTGCTGCGCGAGGCCTGCGCCGCCGCCGGCAGCACGCTCGTCTTCGTGAGCCACGACGAGCGGCTGGCCGCCGGCTTCGACGAGCGCATCGACCTGCCCTCGCTCAACCTTGCCGCGGCGCCCGCCGAGGCGGCAGTGGCGGCATGAAGCCGCTGCTGGCCATCGCCTGGGCGAGCGCGTTCAACCGCCGCGGCACGCTGGCCCTGGTGGTGGCCGGCATCGCGCTGGCCACGGCGCTGCTGCTGGGCCTGGAGCGGCTGCGCACCGACATCCGCGCCGGCTTCTCGCAAAGCGTCAGCGGCACCGACCTCGTGGTCGGCGCGCGCACCAGCTCGATCCAGCTGATGCTGTACGCGGTGTTCCGCGTCGGCGGCGCCACGAACAACGTCTCTATGGCTAGCCTGCGCGCCGTCGAGTCGCACCGGGCCGTGGCCTGGCTGGTGCCGCTGTCGCTGGGCGACTCGCACCGCGGCCGCCCCGTGCTGGGCACCACCACGGCCTACTTCGAGCGCTTCCGCTGGGGCGACCGGCAGCCCCTGGCCTTCACCCAGGGCCGCCCGTTCGCCGGCACGCTCGACGGCCTGTACGAGGCCGTCATCGGCGCCGAGGTGGCGGCCACGCTGGGCTACGCGCCAGGCACGCGCATCACGCTCACGCACGGCGGGGCCGAGGCGCTGGGCGTCGAGCACGCCGACAAGCCCTTCACCGTGGTGGGTGTGTTGGCACGTACCGGCACGCCGGTGGACCGCACGGTGCACGTCAGCCTTGAGGCGCTGGAGGCCATCCACCTCGACTGGGCCGGCGGCGCACCCATCCCCGGCCTGAGCATCCCGGCCGAGGCCGCGCGCAAGTTCGACCTGAGCCCCAAGCAGGCCACGGCCGCGCTGGTGGGCTTGAAGAGCCGTGCGGCCGTGTTCAATGTGCAGCGCTTCGTCGCGGAATACGAAGGTGAGGCCCTGCTCGCGGTGCTGCCCGCTGTGGCGCTGGACGAGCTCTGGCAGGTCATCGGCCCGGCCGAGCAGGGTCTGCTGGCCATCAGCGGCCTGGTGGCCGTGGTCAGCCTGGCCTCGCTGGTGGCCGTGGTGCTGGCGGGCCTGAACGAGCGGCGGCGCGAGCTCGCCGTGCTGCGCGCGGTGGGCGCCGGGCCGCGGCACGTGCTGCTGCTGCTGGCGGCCGAGGGCGCGATGGTCACGCTGGCCGGCGTGCTGCTGGGCGCGGCGCTGGCCGCGGCCGGGGTGCTGGGGGCCGGGCCGCTGCTGCAGGCCGAGTTCGGCATCACGCTCAGCCGCGGCGCCCCCACGGCCGCGCAGTGGGCGCTGGCCGGGGCCGTGGTGGTCGCGGGTATGCTCGCCAGCCTGGTGCCGGGTTGGCGGGCCTACCGGCTGTCGCTGGCCGACGGCCTGAGCCCGCGAACCTGACATGTCCCCGATGACCGCCCGCCGCTTGCTGCTGATCGCCTTGCTCGCCGCGCCGGCCGCGGCCGTGGCGCAGAACCCCGCCGGCGTGCCGGCCATGAAACCGCCGATCCGCGCCACGCCCGCGCCAGCGCCTGGGGCGCCGCGCACCATCCAGTGGGAAGACCTGGTGCCGGCCGACTGGGACCCGTTCAAGGACTTCCGCGACATCAACTTCCAGCTGCTCGAAGACGGCGACCCGCGCGCCGGCGCGCTGCTCAAGCGCATGCGCGAGGTCTGGGACGCCGCCCCCGTGAACGGCAAGCTCGCCGGCCAGGTGGTGCGCATCCCTGGCTTCGTGGTGCCGCTGGAGGACACCAACGACGGCCTGAAGGAGTTCCTGCTCGTGCCCTACTTCGGCGCCTGCATCCACAGCCCGCCGCCGCCGGCCAACCAGATCATCCACGTGCTGCCGCGCGCGCCGGCCAAGGGCTTCCGCTCGATGGACACGGTCTGGGTCAGCGGGCGCCTCACCACGCCGCGCACCGACAGCTACATGGGCGTGAGCGGCTACCGCATCGAGGCCGACGCCGTCACCCGCTACGAGGAACGCCGGCGGTGAAACCGCCCGAGGCCCCGCTCCCGCCCGGCCGCGACCTCGCGCGCGTGACCTTCGGGGTGCTGTTCATCGGGCTGCTGTTGGGGGTGTCGCTGTGGGTGTTGCGGCCCTTCCTGGGGCCCGCCATCTGGGCCACGATGGTGGTGGTGGCCACCTGGCCGCTGATGCTGCGCGTGCAGGCCGCCACCGGCGGCCGGCGCTGGCTTGCGGTGACGGCCATGACGCTGCTGCTGCTGCTGCTGTTCGTGGTGCCCCTGGTGCTGGCCATCGCCACCATCGTGGGCAACGCCGACCGGCTGCTCGACTGGGCCAGGCTGGCGGCCGCCTGGCGCATGCCCGAGACGCCGCCCGAGTGGCTGCGCCAGCTGCCGCTGCTGGGCGGCCATGTCGACGGCCTGTGGGCGCAGGTTTCGGCGCAGCTCGCCGCCCTGGGCCTGCGCGACCTGCTGCCGCGGCTGGGGCCCTATGCCGGCGACCTGACGCGCTGGTTCGTGGCCGAGGTGGGCAACATCGGCGTGCTGGTGCTGCAGTTCCTGCTGACGGTGCTGATCGCCGCCGTGATGTACGCGCAGGGCGAGGAGGCGACGCGCCATGTGCGCCTGTTCGCGCGCCGCCTGGCCGGCGAGCGGGGCGACGGCGCCGTGCTGCTGGCCGGCGGCGCCATCCGCGGCGTGGCGCTGGGCGTGGGCGGCACGGCGCTGGTGCAGGCGCTGCTGGGCGGCCTGGGGCTGGCCGTCGCCGGCGTGCCGGCCGCGGCGCTGCTGACGGCGCTGATGTTCATGCTGTGCATCGCGCAGATCGGGCCCGTGCCGGTGCTGCTCGGCGCGGCGGCGTGGGCGTACTGGGGCGATGGCAGCCTGGGTTGGGGCATTGCGCTGGCGGTATGGGCACTCATCGTCGGCACCATCGACAACGTCGTGCGGCCGGTGCTCATCCAGCTCGGCGCCGACCTGCCGCTGATCCTGATCTTCGCCGGCGTCATCGGCGGGCTGTTCGCCTTCGGCCTGGTGGGCATCTTCGTCGGCCCGGTGGTGCTGGCGGTGGCCTACACGCTGCTGGAGGCGTGGATGCACGAGCGCGAGGAGCAGCCGCCGCCGGCGCCGCCTGAGTTCAGGGACTGACCACGCGCATCAGCGCCCGCAAGGCTGCCGCGGCGTCGGGCGGCGGCAACCAGTCCGATCGCTTGCCGGTTTCGTCCCAGGCACGCAGGCGCAACGCATCGGCACTGAAGGGCTGGCGCAGGAAGGCCGCGCAGGCGGCTTCGTCCATCGGCCCACCCTGCAAGGCCAGGCTGCGCACCGAGTCGGGTGAGAGCTTGTCGCGGTAGCCGGGCCGGGCGGCGACGAGGTAGCGCTTGGCCTGCACGTGCAGCGCCACCGGCTCGGTGACGGCCGGGCCGAACAGCGGCGCCAGGACGCGCGCGGCAACGGCTTCGTGGCGGTCGTCGTGGCCGCGCAAGGTGGGTGTGTCGTCCAGGCCCGTCATCAGGTGGCCCAGGTCGTGCAGCCAGGCGGCCAGCTGCAGCGGCGGCGGCGCGCCGGCCTGCCGGGCCAGCTCGCCGCACTGCCAGGCGTGCTGCCACTGCGTGATGCCTTCGCCGTCGTAGGCCAGGTGCCCGCGCGTGGCGAACAGCGCGGCGATGCCGTCCAGGTCGATGTCCATGTGACGATGCTGCGGCTGGCGCGTGACGGCGCTCTGACACTTCGGTGTCACCGCGCCGTCACGGCGGGCCTCTAGCGTGCAGGGTCATGACGACGCCCAACGCGTTCGCCGTCCGCATCCGTGCGGCCGACAAGACCTTCGCCAACGGCCGCCGGGCCCTGCGCGGCGTGGACCTCGACGTCCGGCCCGGCGAGCGCGTGGCGCTGCTCGGCGCCTCGGGCTCGGGCAAGTCGACGCTGCTGCGCACCTTGTGCGGCCTGGAGACGCTTGACGACTCGGCCGGCTCGGGCATCGAGGTCTTCGGCCGGCCGCTGCAGCAGCGGGGGCGTCTCGCGGCCGACATCCGCGCCCAGCGCCGCGCGATCGGCATCATCTTCCAGCAGTTCAACCTCGTCGGCCGGCTGCCGGTGCTCACCAACGTGCTCACCGGGCTGGCGCCCGAGCTGCCGCTGTGGCGCGCCGTGCTCGGCCGCTTCAGCACGGCCGAGCAGGCGCGGGCGCTCGACGTGCTTCAGGCCATGGGGCTGGGCGAGCAGGCCTTTCAGCGGGCCAGCACGCTGTCGGGCGGGCAGCAGCAGCGTGCGGCGGTCGCGCGCGCGCTGGTGCAGGGGGCGCAGCTGCTGCTGGCCGACGAACCGGTGGCCTCGCTCGACCCTGAATCCACCCGCCGCGTGATGGAGCTGCTGCTGCAGCTCAACCGCGAGCAAGGCATGACGCTGCTGGTGAGCCTGCACCATGTCGGCCTGGCCCGGCGCTACTGCGAGCGCGTGGTCGCGCTGCGCGACGGCGCGCTGGTCTTCGACGGGCCGGCCGCGCAGCTCACCCCGGCCTTTCTGCGCGAGCTCTACGGCACCGCGGTGGAGGAACTCGAGACCGACGACCCGCCGTCCGAACCGCTGCCGCTGCCGACCCTGGCCGCCGCCTGATCCACCCCGAAGGAGAGAGAACCATGATCCAGTCCACCCGCCGCTGCGCCATTGCCGCGCTGGCCGCACTGAGCATCGCGCCGCTGGCCGTCGCGCAAGCCCAGGAGATCAGCTTCGGCGTCATCGCCACCGACAGTGCCAGCACCCAGCGCGAGCGCTGGGAGCCGTTCTTCCGCGACATGGAGAAGAAGACCGGCCTGACGGTCAAGAGCTTCTACGCGCCCGACTACGCCGGCGTCATCGAGGCCATGCGCTTCAACAAGATCCAGGTGGCGTGGTACGGCAACAAGGCCGCGATGGAGGCGGTCGACCGCGCCCAGGGCGAGATCTTCGCCCAGGTGATGTACGCCGACGGCACGTTCGGCTACCACGCGCTGCTCATCGCTCACAAGGACAGCCCCTACAACAACCTCGACGACGTGCTGAAGAATTCGAAGAACATCAACTTCAGCATCGGCGACCCGAACTCGACCTCGGGCTTCCTGGTGCCCACGTTCTACATCTTCGCCCGCAACGGCCTCGACCACCGCACCGCCTTCAAGACCATCCGCAACGCCAGCCACGGCGCCAACCTGCAGGCCGTGCTGGCCAGGCAGGTGGACGTGGCCACCAACAACACCGAGGACTACGGCAAGCTGCAGACGAGCCGCCCGGAGCTGGCCGCGCAGCTGAAGGTGCTGTGGCGCAGCCCGCTGATCCCGAGCGACCCCTTCGTGTGGCGCAAGGACCTCGACCCCGCGGTGAAGGCCAAGCTGCGGAACTTCGTCCTCAACTACGCCAAGACCGACCCGGAGGAAAAGCGCATCCTCGGCGTCATCTACAACTACGGCGGCTTCCGAGACAGCAACAACGACCAGCTGATCCCGATCCGCCAGCTCGAGCTGTTCCGCGACCGCGCCCGGGTGCAGAACGACGACAAGATGGCAGCCGACGAGAAGACGAAGCAGCTGGCCGAGATCGACCGCCGGCTCGCGGCGCTGTCTCCCAAGTGATCGCGGCCGTGGCCGGGCCTGCCACATGAAGGCCGCCGCGTGAACGCCGCCGCCCCCAGCGCCGACGCCCTGGCGCGCATCGAGCGGCGCGCGGCCGCTGAGCGCCCGGGCTGGCTGCACTACGCCGCCTGGGCGCTGGCGCTGGGCGTGTTGGCCTGGGCCTGGCGAGGCGCCGAGATCCGCCCGCTGGACCTGCTGCGCGACAGCGGCAACATCGGCACCTACGCCAGCGAGTTCTTTCCGCCCGACTTCCGCGACTGGCGCATCTACGCCCGCGAGATGGTGATCACGGTGCACATCGCGGTCTGGGGCACGCTGCTGGCGGTGCTGGCGGCGGTGCCGATGGGCCTGCTGAGCAGCGCCAACATCGCGCCGCCGTGGCTGCACCAGCCGGTGCGCCGGCTGATGGACGCCTGCCGCGCCATCAACGAGATGGTGTTCGCGATGCTGTTCATCGTCGCGGTGGGGCTGGGGCCGTTCGCGGGCGTGCTGGCGCTGACGGTGCACACCACGGGCACGCTGGCCAAGCTGTTCTCCGAGGCCGTGGAGGCCATCGACCCGCGCCCGGTGGAGGGCATCCGCGCCACTGGCGCGCACAAGCTGGTGGAGATCGTCTACGGCGTGCTGCCGCAGGTGTTGCCGCTGTGGCTGAGCTTCACGCTGTATCGCTTCGAGAGCAACGTGCGCAGCGCCAGCGTCGTGGGCATGGTGGGCGCCGGCGGCATCGGCGTCGTGCTGTTCGAGGTGATCCGCGGCTTCCAGTACGCGCAGACCTGCGCCGTGCTGATCATCCTGGTGGTCACGGTCTCGCTGATCGACCTGCTGTCGGCGCGGCTGCGCCAGCGCTTCATCTGATGGCTTCCATGCCGGGCTTCGACTGGCGCATGCCGGTGGCGCTGCGCTTCGGCAGCGGCTGTAGCGGTGCGCTGGCCGACGAACTGGGCGAACGGTGGGCGCTCGTGCTGGCCTTCGAGCCGGCCGGGCCACTGGGCCTGCGCGCGGACTGGACGGCCCGCCTGGGCCCACGGCTGCTGGACTGGGTGACCGTGCCCGAAGGCCTCTCGACGCTGGCGCTGGCGCGGCAGCTCGCCGCTCGCGCATGGCCGCTGCTGGCCGCGCAGCCGGGTGCGGTGCTGCTGGCGCTGGGCGGGGGCAGCGTGCTCGACCTCGCCAAGCTGCTGCGCTCGGTGCCGGCCGAAGGCGGCTTCGAGGCCGTGGCCGCGGCGCTGCGCGGCACGGCCCCCTGGCCGCGCATGCAGCACGCGCCGCTGTGGCTGGTGCCCACCACGGCCGGCACCGGCAGTGAGGTCACGCGCTGGGCCACCGTGTGGGACACCGAAGGCCCTGTCGCCGTCAAGCGCAGCTTCGACGAGCCCTGGGGCTTTGCCGAGCGGGCCTTCGTCGACCCTGAGCTCACGCTCAGCGCCCCGGCGGCGCTGACGCGCGACACCGCGCTGGACAGCTTCGCGCACGCCAACCCGGTGAGCGACGCGTTGGCGGTGCAGGCCGCGCGCCGCGTGCGCGCCCACCTGGCCGGCGTGCTCACGGCGCCCTTGCAGCTGCCCGGGCGCGAGCAGCTCGCGCTGGCGGCGCTGGAGGCCGGCCTGGCCTTCGCGCAGACGCGCACGGCACTGGCCCACGCGCTGAGCTACGCGCTGACGCTGGACCAGGGCGTGCCGCACGGCCTGGCGGTGGCCGCCTGGCTGCCCACCGCCTGCCGCCTGGCCGCGGGGCGCGACGCGCGGGTGGACGCGGCGCTCGAGGCCGTGTTCAACGTGCCGGCGCCGGCCGCGCCGGCCGCGCTGCGGCAGTGGCTGCAGGGCCTTGGCGTGCCCTGCGATCCGGCCGACCACGGCGTGGCCGATGCCGAGGCGCGCGTGCGCGCGGCGCTGGCCAGCGCGCGCGGCCGCAACTTCATCGGGGCGCCGGCCTGATGCACGGCCGCTTCGACGTCGTCGTCGTCGGTGCCGGCATCGTCGGCCTGGCGCACGCGTGGGCGGCCGCCGAGCGCGGCCTGCGCGTGGCGGTGCTGGAGCGCGACCACCGCTGCGTCGGCGCGTCCATCCGCAACTTCGGCTTCGTCACCGTCACCGGGCAGCCTGCGGGCGACACCTGGCGCCGCGCGCGCGCCAGCCGCGACACCTGGGCGCGCCTGGCGCCCGAGGCCTGCATTCCCATCGTGCACCGCGGCCTGTGGCTGCTGGCGCAGCGCCCCGAGGCGGCGGCCGTGCTGCAGGCCTTCATGCGCACGCCCATGGCCGAGGGCAACGAACTGCTCGCGGCCGACGAGGCAGCCGCCCGTGCCCCGGCGCTGCGCACCATCGGGGCGGTGGCCGCGATGTGGTCGCCGCACGAGTTGCGCGTGGAGTCGCGCACCGCCATCCCGCGGCTGGCGGCTTGGCTGGCCGAGCGCCACGGCGTCGTCTTCCACTGGGGCCACACGGTGCTCGAGGTGGACGCCGGCCGCGTGCGCACCCCGCAGCGCACGCTGCACGCCGGCCGCGTGGTGCTGTGCCCGGGCACCGAGCTCACCGGCGTGGCGGCGCCGGCCCTGGCGCGGCACGCGCTGCAGCTCACGCGGCTGCAGATGCTGCGCGTGCGGCCGCCGCCCGGCTGGGTGCTGGGCCACTCGGTGATGGCCGACCTGAGCCTGGTGCGCTACGGCGGCTACGCCGCGCTGCCCGAGGCCGCCGCGCTGCTGTCGCGCCTGCAGGCGGAGGAGGCCGAGAGCCTGGCCGCCGGCATCCACCTGATCGTGGTGCAGAGTGCCGATGGCACGCTGGTGGTGGGCGACTCGCACCACCGATTCGCCACGCCCGAGCCCTTTGCCGACGAGCGGGTGGACGCGCTCATCCTGCGCCACCTGCACGAGGTGCTGCGCCTGGAGCGGGCCGAGGTCGTCGAGCGCTGGACCGGGGTGTACCCGACCGGCGCGCCCGTGGACTGCGTGATCGAGGCGCCCGACGCGGCCACGCGCGTCGTCGTCGTGACCAGCGGCACCGGGGCCAGCACGGCCTTCGGCATCGCCCAGGAGGTGTTCGATGGATGGAACTGAAGCGCCCGCCGGGTCCCTCGCGGCCGTGGTCTTCGACTGGGCCGGCACGGTGGTGGATTTCGGCAGCCAGGCGCCGATGGGCGCCTTCGTCGAGCTGTTCGCCACCGAGGACGTGGCCATCACGGTGGCCGAGGCGCGCGTGCCCATGGGCCTGCCCAAGTGGCAGCACATCCAGGCGCTGGGGCGGCTGCCCTCGGTGGCGCAGGCCTGGCGGCGGCGCCACGGCCGCGACATGGACGATGCCGACGTCGACCGCCTGTACGCCCGCTTCACGCCCATGAACCGGGCGGCCGTGCCGCGCCACGCGCAGCTGATCGAGGGCGTGCCCTCGCTGCTGCGCGAGCTGCGCGCGCGCGGCCTGAAGATCGGCAGCACCACCGGCTACAACCGCGAGATCATGGACGTGCTGGCGCCGCTGGCCGCCGCCCAGGGCTTCGTGCCCGACAACCTGGTCTGCGCCGGCGACGTGCGCGAGAACCGTCCCGCCCCGCTGGGCATGTACCGATGCTTCCTCGACCTGGGGGTGTGGCCGGCGCGGCGCGTGGTGCAGGTGGACGACACCGTGCTGGGCCTGATGGAAGGCCGCCACGCCGGCTGCTGGACGGTGGCCGTCACCGCCAGCGGCAACGAGACGGGCCTGTCGGCGCAGGCCTGGCAGGCGCTGGGCGACGCCGGGCAGGCCGAGCGCCGGGCCGTGGCCACCGCGCGGCTGGCCGTGGCGCGGCCGGACTACACCATCGACACCGTGGCCGAGCTGCTGCCGGTGCTCGACGCCATCGAGCGGCGGCTGGCGGCCGGCGAGTCGCCGCCGGCCTGAGGGCGCGGCGGCCGGGGCCGCGTCAGCCCAGCCAGCCGGCCGAGCGCAACGCTGCCTCGGCCTGCGCGGCGTCGCGGAAGTGCACGCCCTGCCAGCCCGCGGCGCGGGCGGCCACGACGTTGGGCTCGTGGTCGTCCAGGAACACCAGCTCGTCGGGAGCGGCGCCGAAGCGCCCGGCCGCCAGCGCGTAGATGGCCGGCTCGGGCTTGACGCGCTGCACCCGGCCCGAGAACACGCCGCCGTCGAAGTGCGCGAACAGTGCCGCCTCTCGCCGCTCCAGCACGTCGGCGCAGGGCGCGGGCATGTTCGACAGGTAATGCAGCCGGTGGCCGGCCGCGCGAAGCCGCTCGATCAGGGCCACGCTGTCGGGCAGCGGCCGCAGCTCCTCTGGCACGCCGTCGACCACGGCCTGCACCTCGGCCGGCGCCAGGCCGGTGCGCGCCGCGATGCGCGCCACCAGGTCGGGCACGGCGACGGTGCCGCGGTCGTAGTCGGCCCAGTCGCCGCCGTAGCCCTGGAACACCTGCCCCGCCCAGTGCGCGGCGTCGGCCGGGCCGGCCACGCGCGCCGGCAGGGCCTGGCGCACCACCTCGTGCGGCCGCCAGCGCAGCACCACGGCGCCGAGGTCGAAGACGATGCGCTTCACGCCCCGCCCACCAGCCGCCGCAGCAGCATTGCGGTGGAGGCGTCCAGCCCCTCGGTCGCGCCGCGCTGCGGCCCGTCCTGCAGCCGCGGCAGCAGCCGGTTGGCCAGCGCCTTGCCCAGCTCCACGCCCCATTGATCGAAGCTGTTGAGGCCCCACAGCGCGCCGCTGGTCCACACGCGGTGCTCGTAGAGGGCCAGGAAGGCGCCCAGGCTGGCGGGCGTGAGCGCCTCCAGCACGAAGGTGGTGCTGGGCCGGTTGCCGGGAAAGCGGCGGTGGCGCGCCAGCACGGCGCGGTCGAAGGCCGGGTCGGCAGTGGGCACGCTCTCGGCCGCGGCCTCGGCCTCGGTCTTGCCGACCATCAGCGCCTGCGCCTGCGCCAGCCCGTTCGCCAGCAGCTTGGCGTGCGAGCCGGCCAGGCCGTGCGACGGCGTCTTCACCAGCACGAACT
>JBILSW010000054.1:0-10465 GCA_044371895.1 Rubrivivax sp. | reverse complement strand
GCAGGGCCTGTTTCGGGCTATACTGGCGGGCTGCATTCCCCGATAGCTCAGTCGGTAGAGCGCCGGACTGTTAATCCGTAGGTCCCTGGTTCGAGCCCAGGTCGGGGAGCCAAAGTTCATTAGCTGATTTCAAAGGCCTTCTTCGGAAGGCCTTTGTCTTTTCCGGACCGTCTGCACTGTGGCCACCGACACGGTGGGTGCCCAGGCTGCACGCCGGACCAGCAGATGCGGCGGCCCGAGTTCGGCGCAGCCATTGACGCCCAGCATCGCCAGGTTGCGGTCGAGCTCGGCCTGCAGCAGCGCGATGGCGGCAGCCACGCCACGCTCGCCATCGACTGCCAGCGCGCAGTTGAAGGGACGACCCACGAGCACGGCGCGCGCTCCCAGCGCCAGGGCCTTGGCCACGTCGGTGCCGCGGCGCACGCCGCCGTCCATCATCACCGTCATGTCGCCGGCCTCCTCGGCAATGGCCGGCAGCACGCGCAGCGGCGCCACCGCGCCGTCGAGCTGGCTGTCGCCTTGGTTGCTGACGATCACGCCGTCGAGGCCGTGCTCGCGCACCAGCCGCGCATCGGTGGGGCTCAGCATCCCCTCGAGGACCAGCGGTCCGGCCCAGCGGAGGCGGATGTGCGCCAGGTGGCTCCAGTCGAAGTGCTCACGGGCCGCGAAGTCGCGCTGGACGCGCGAGGACAGGATGGGAGCGCCGCGCTCGGCGACCGAGTTCTCGAAGTGCGGCATGCCGCGCACGAGCAGCGTGCGCAGCAGCGTCGCCACCAGCCAGCGCGGCCGCAGCAGGCCGTCCCAGGCCAGCCGCAGGCTCGGCGGCAGAGCACCCGGGGCACGAGTGCCAGTTCGTCGAAGGCGCAGCGGTTGTCCTCGAGAGCCCGGTTGTCCTCGGCCGCGCCGGCCACGTAGCCGAAGACCGGCCGCGGCAGCACCTTCCGCGCGGCGGCCTCGAAGTCGTGCAGCGACAGCAGCGCGCCCGTGCGGCCGGCGGGACGGCGGCCCTGGCACGCGGCCCAGGCCTGGCCGGCGGCAGGGGGCGGGGCGTGGGGTCTGCTGGGCATGGCGTCGGGGCGGAACGGCGGATCGCTCCGCACAAAAGACGAGGCCCCTGATGTCGGGACGGCATCAGGGGCCCAGGGGCTCGCGGCAGGCGCCGGGCGACGCGCCGCGGCGGCGTCACATGTGGTCGATCATGACCTGGCCGAAGCCCGAGCAGCTCACCTGCGTCGCGCCTTCCATCAGCCGCGCGAAGTCGTAGGTCACCTTCTTGCTGGCGATCGACGTCTCCATGCTGCTGATGATGAGGTCGGCCGCTTCCGTCCAGCCCATGTGGCGCAGCATCATCTCGGCCGAGAGGATCTCGGAGCCCGGGTTGACGTAGTCCTTGCCCGCATACTTGGGCGCCGTGCCGTGCGTGGCCTCGAACATCGCGACGCTGTCCGACAGGTTCGCGCCGGGCGCGATGCCGATGCCGCCCACCTGCGCGGCCAGCGCGTCGGAGACGTAGTCGCCGTTGAGGTTGAGCGTGGCGATCACCGAGTACTCGGCCGGGCGCAGCAGGATCTGCTGCAGGAAGGCGTCGGCGATCGAGTCCTTGACGACGATGTCCTTGCCCGTCTTCGGGTTCTTGAACTTGCACCACGGGCCGCCGTCGATGAGCTGCGCGCCGAACTCGCGCACCGCCAGCGCGTAGCCCCAGTCGCGGAAGCCACCCTCGGTGAACTTCATGATGTTGCCCTTGTGCACGAGGGTGACGCTGGGCTTGTCGTTGTCGATGGCGTACTGCAGCGCCTTGCGCACCAGGCGCTCGGTGCCCTCGCGGCTGACCGGCTTGATGCCGATGCCGCTGGTCTCGGGGAAGCGGATCTTCTTGACCCCCATCTCCTCGATCAGGAACTTGATGACCTTCTTGGCCTTGTCGCTCTCGGCCTCGTACTCGATGCCGGCGTAGATGTCTTCCGAGTTCTCACGGAAGATCACCATGTTGGTCTTCTCGGGCTCCTTCAGCGGGCTGGGCACGCCCTTGAAGTACTGGATGGGCCGCAGGCAGACGTACAGGTCGAGTTCCTGGCGCAGCGCCACGTTCAGGCTGCGGATACCGCCGCCGACCGGCGTGGTCAGGGGGCCCTTGATGGAGACGACGTAGTCGCGCACCGCGTGCAGGGTTTCCTCGGGGAGCCACACGTCCGGCCCGTACACCTTGGTGCTCTTCTCGCCGGCGTAGACCTCCATCCAGTGGATCTTCCGCTTGCCAACGTAGGCCTTGGCGACCGCGGCATCCACCACCTTCAGCATCACCGGTGTGATGTCGAGACCGGTGCCGTCGCCCTCGATGTACGGGATGACGGGCTGGTCGGGCACGTTCAGCGAGAAGTCCGCGTTGACGGTGATCTTCTGGCCGGCGGCGGGCACCTTGATGTGCTGGTACATGGTGGAACGGGTCTCCTCTGGGACTGCGGGGCGCGCAGGCGGCCCGGGGCAGCCGCGCGTGTTCGAGCCCGAAATTCTAGTTCACGGGGTCTGTCAACCGACTGACGGCGCGGTGCGTTGTGGACGTCGCCGCCCTACGCGAGGGGGGTATCGACAAACCCATGCATTGCAAAGGAAAGACCGAGATGAACAAGCTCCTGGCCGCCCTGATCGCCGCCGCCTTCGCCACCACCGGCGCCATCGCCTCCGACGCGAAGAAGGACGACAAGAAGGCTGCCCCGGCCGCCGCCGCCGCCCCGGCCGCGAAGAAGGAAGAGGCCAAGCCGGCCGCCGCCGCCCCGGCCGCCGCCCCGGCTGCCAAGAAGGACGAGAAGAAGGCCGCCCCGGCCGCCGCCCCGGCCGCCAAGAAGGAAGAGCCGAAGAAGTAATTCTTCCGGCATTGCCTGACGACGCCCGGCCTGGCCGGGCGTCGTCGTTTCCGGGCCTCGTCGCGGACGGATCCGCGTCAGCCCAGTCCGCACCAGGCGGCGATGGGCGGCCAGATGTCGTGCCCCAGCGCGAACAGCGCCGCCACCGCCAGCAGGGCGCCGGCGGCGCGCGCCAGCCGCCGTTCGAGGGCGGGGGCATCGGCACGGCCCCGGAGCAAGCGCCACAGCGCGGGCGCGGCCAGCAGGCCGCCGGCCGAGGCCATCGCGAAGCCGCCCATGGCCGCCGCGCCGGCCCAGGCCGACTGCGTCATCGAGGCCACGAGTAGCGCCGACTGCAGCAAGCCGCAGGGCCAGGCCACCCAGAGGCCACCGGCCAGGGCCGCTCGCGCCGGACGGCGCCAAACCCGCACCGGCGCCGCCCCGGCCGCCAGCAGCGGGGCTCCGGAAGGCCCGGCCAGGCCCACGCGGCCGATCTGCCCCATCCAGGCCGGCTGCCGGCCCTGCACCAGCAGCCACAGGCCAAGCGTCAGCATGGCAACGTGGAACAGCACCCACAGCGGGCGCAAGGCCGGCGTCCACTGGGCCAGCGCCGCCAGGCTGCCCACGCTGGCCGAGGCCAAGAAGCCGGCCGCCGCGTAGCCGGCCACGCGGGCACCCTGGAAGGCCCAGGCGCCGGCGCCTCGCGGCCCGGCCACGGCGGCGCAGGGGGCGCTGCACATGGCCGCGCAGTGCGGCATGCCCGCCACCCCCAGCAGCAGCGCGCTGCCGATCAGGGCTCCGTCCATGGGCTCAGATGATGCGCGAGAAGCGCTCGCGCGCGCGGTCCGACTGCAGGTGGCGGTCGAACACCATGGCGATGGCGCGGATGAAGTACCAGCCAGTGGCCGTGACCTGAACCTCGCGGTCGTCCAGCTGCACCAGGCCCATGCGCTGCAACTCGCGCAATTGCTCTATCTCGGTCGCGAAGACCTCCGGCACCTTCACCAGGTGCGCGAGCTCGATGGATTCGAACTCCACACGCCCCTGGCACATCAGCGCCATGATGACGGCCCGGCGCAGCAGGTCGTCGCGCGTGAGCGCCAAGCCTCGCGCCACCGGAAAGCGACCCTGGGACAGCGCGTCCTGGTACTCCCCCAGCGTCTTGGCGTTCTGGCTGTAGGTCGCGCCGATGCGGCCGATGGACGACACCCCCAGCGCCACGAGGTCGGCGTCGGGCTGCGTGGTGTAGCCCTGGAAGTTGCGGTGCAGCCGGCCCTGTCGGCGCGCCACGGCCAGCGCGTCGCCCGGCAGCGCGAAGTGATCCATGCCGATGTAGACATAGCCGTTGCCGATGAACCCGGCGATCGCGTCGCCCAGCATGCGCACCCGCTGCTCGCCCCGCGGCAACTCGGCCGGGTGGATGCGCCGCTGCGGCTTGAATCGCTCGGGCAGGTGCGCGTACGCGTAGAGCGCGATGCGCGACGGCCGCAACTGCGCCACCTGCGCGATGGTGCGGCGGAACGACTCCGGCGTCTGCCTGGGCAGGCCGTAGATGAGGTCGGCGTTGATGGACTCGAAGCCCAGCTCGCGGGCTTCGCCGACGAGCTCCTGCACCATCTCGAAGCTCTGCACGCGGTGCACGGCGTGCTGGACCTCGGGGTCGAAGTCCTGCACGCCGAAGCTCACGCGGTTGAAGCCCATGCCCGCCAGGTTGCGCAGCCGCTCGCGGCTGGCGGTGCGCGGATCGACCTCGATGGACAGCTCGGCGCCCGGAAGCACGCGGAACGAGCGCCTGAGCAGCCCCATCAGAGAGCCCAGCTCGTCGTCGGAAAGGAAAGTCGGCGAGCCACCGCCCAGGTGCAGCTGAGACACCGGCTGGCTGCTGCCCAGCTCGGCCACGTGCATCTCGACCTCGCGCTCGATCCAGTACAGGTACTCGGCGCCGCGGCTCTTGTGCTTCGTGATGATCTTGTTGCAGGCGCAGTAGTAGCACACCGACTCGCAGAACGGGATGTGCACGTACAGCGACAGCGGCGGCACGCCGCCGACGCGCGCGCCCACGGCGCGCTGGCGCAGGGCCTGCCGGTACTGGTCGGACCCGAAGGCCTCGACGAAGCGGTCGGCCGTGGGGTAGGAGGTGTAGCGCGGGCCGGGCACGTCCAGCCGGGCCAGTTGCTCATCGGTGAGTCGGACGGCCTGGACGGCCGCGCTGCCGGCCGGCGAGACGGCCTGGGTTGCCACGGTGCTCATGACGGCCAATGTGCCGGACGCCGCGTCACGGGCGCTTGATCCAGAGCAAGTGCGAAACCCCTGTCGTGCACGCCCGGTCTTGCGTAAACAACAGCACGGTTTGGGCGATACTCGGGCAGGAGTCAAGCCGCCATGCAGTCCCCCCCGTCCTCCGCGATCCGGCTCGAGCCCTTCAAGGTCGCCTGCTCCAGCTGCAACCTGCGCGAGTTGTGCCTGCCGGTCGGCATGTCCAACCAGCAGCTTGAGCGGCTCGACGACATCGTCGCCGCGCGACGGTCGGTGCCGCGCGGCGAGTCGCTGTTCCACGTCGGGGACGCGTTCACGTCGCTGTACGCCGTTCGCACGGGCTTCTTCAAGACCTGCGTGTCTTCCGAAGACGGCCGCGACCAAGTCACGGGCTTCCAGATGGCCGGCGAATTGCTCGGCCTCGACGGCATCGGCACCGACCGCCACACCTGCGACGCGGTGGCCCTGGAGGACTCCCAGGTCTGCGTGATCCCCTTCCACCAGCTCGAGGACCTGTCCCGCGAGTTGTCGGACCTGCAGCGCCACTTCCACAAGATCATGAGCCGCGAGATCGTCCGCGACCACGGCGTCATGCTGCTGCTGGGCAGCATGCGGGCCGAGGAGCGGCTCGCGGCCTTCCTTCTCAACCTGACGCAGCGGCTGCGCACGCGCGGGTTCTCGGCCAACTCGCTGATCCTGCGTATGACGCGCGAGGAGATCGGCAGCTACCTGGGCTTGAAGCTCGAGACGGTGAGCCGGGCCTTCAGCCGCTTCCAGGACGAAGGAATCCTGTCGGTGAAACAGCGGCAGATCGAGGTGCTCGACCCCGAGGCCCTGCAGCGGCTCGTCAACGGCACCGCCTGCTGAGCGCTGCCCGCGCACTGGCTCAGCGCCTGGCGCGGGGTGCCGGGTTCAACTCGGCAGAGCCCTGCTCCAGCAGCATCGTCAGCGCACAGGCCGCGCTGGTGCAGGCCCAGAACAGGATGAACGCGATCGAGTAGACGGCGGTGTCTGACAAGGACAGCGAAGCGCCCGACAGCGCGTGCAGCGAGCCCGGGTCGACGAAGCCGAAGACCAGGATCTCCAGCACCGCGGCTACCAGGAAGGCAGGCCAGAGGATGGCCGCGGCGCGGCGGGCGAGGCGCTTCATGGGCCTGCTTGCGGCGTCGGCGATCAGGGCCGCGGGGTGGCGGCGTGGTTGCGGCCCTGCACCGCGGGCATCTCGGTGCTGCTGCGCGCCTTCGGCACGCTGATCACCGGGTCGGGGTTGGCGATGGCGATGGCCAGCGTGGCAAAGCCAGCCACCACCACGGCGGCCGGGCCGGCAATCACCATCCACACGATGGGCAGGCGATACCAGGGCGGGTTGTCTTGCGGATTCATGGGGGTCTCCGAGTGGGTGCCGCAGCGTCAGCGCGGCACGAGGAAGGTGGATTTCTCGACGACGCGGTGCCCGTCGGCGCCGTCCTGAGGGGCCAGGGTCACCTGAAAGCTGACCGGGTGGGCGCCGCTGCCCGCCTGCGCCGCCACCTCAGGCGGCACGCGGACCGCCAGCGCCACCCAGCGCGCCTCGGCCGGGGCCAGCGCGACGGACTCGCGTCGGTCGATCTGCGCCCCCTCCAGGCCCTGCACGGCGACGGTGTAGCGCTGCTCGCGCTCGGTGGCGTTCATCACCTGAAGGCGGTAGACGTTCTCGACCCAGCCGTCCTCGACCACGCGCGCCAGCGCGCCGCGGTCGCGCACCACGTCCACCTTGAAGGGCGTGCGCAGCAGCAGCGCCACCAGCAGCGCCGTGCAGACGAGGCCCAGGATGCCCGTGTAGACCAGCACGCGCGGGCGGAGCACCCGCTTCCACAGCGTGGCGCGCGGAGCGTGCCCGGCCATGCCGCGCTCGGTGTCGTAGCGGATCAGGCCGCGGGGGTAGTTCATCTTGTCCATCACGCCGTTGCACACGTCGATGCAGGCGGCGCAGCCGATGCACTCGTACTGCAGGCCGTTGCGGATGTCGATGCCGGTGGGGCACACCTGCACGCACAGGCCGCAGTCGATGCAGTCGCCCAGGCCCTCGGGCCGGGCGCCGTCCTTCTTGCTGCGCCGCGCGTTCTGGCCGCGCGGGTCGCCGCGCGCGGCGTCGTAGGTGATGATCAGCGTGTCGGGGTCGAACATCGCGCTCTGGAAGCGCGCGTAGGGGCACATGTACTTGCAGACCTGCTCGCGCATGTAGCCGGCGTTGCCGTAGGTGGCGAAGCCGTAGAACAGCGTCCAGAACCACTCCCAGGGCCCCAGGCCCAGCGACATCACCTGCCCCGCCAGCGTCTGGATGGGCGTGAAGTAGCCGACGAAGGTGAAGCCGGTCCACAGACCGATGGCGATCCAGGCCGCCTGCTTGCCGCCCTTGCGCAGCAACTTCTCCAGCGACCAGGGCGCGGCGTCGAGCTTCATGCGCTGCGCCCGGTCGCCCTCGAGCCGGCGCTCCACCCACATGTAGATCTCGGTGTAGACGGTCTGCGGGCAGGCGTAGCCGCACCACAGGCGCCCGGCCACCGTGGTGAACAGGAACAGCGCGTAGGCCGAGATGATCAGCAAGCCCGTCAGGAAGATGAAGTCCTGCGGGTACAGCACGAGACCGAAGATGTAGAAGCGGCGCGCGCCCAGGTCGAACAGCACCGCCTGGCGCGCGTTCCACTCCAGCCACGGCAGGCCGTAGAACACCAGCTGCGTGGCCCACACCAGCGCCCAGCGCCAGCCCGCGAACCAGCCGCTGACAGCGCGCGCATAGATCTTCCTCTGCTTCTGGTAGAGGCTGACGATCTGGGCGGCGGGGTCTTCTGCCGGAGCAACCGGGCTCGGGTCTGCGGACATGCGGTGCTGCCGGGAGGCCTCAGTTCGCGGCGGCCACGCGCGTGCTCTTCGACAGGCTCAGCACGTAGCCGCCCAGCACGTGCACCTGCTCGGGCGTGAGCAGCCGGCCCTGCGCGGGCATCGGGTTGTTGATGCCCTGCGTGATGGCGCGGACGATGGCCTGCTCGCCCCAGCCGTGCAGCCAGACCTTGTCGGTCAGGTTGGGCGCGCCCAGGGCCATGTTGCCCTTGCCCTCGGGGCCGTGGCAGGCCGCGCAGGTGGCGAACTGGAGCTTGCCGAGCTGCGCCGCGACGCTGTTGTGGGCGCTGCCCGACAGGCTCAACACGTAGTTCGCGAGGTTCTTCACGTCCTCGGCAGTACCCACGGCAGCCGCCATCGGTGGCATGACGCCGACACGGCCTTCGACGACGACCTTCTTGACGTAGTCGAGGTCGTTGCCGCCAAGCCAGTCGTTGTCGGCCAGGTTCGGGAAGCTCCTGGCGCCGCGCGCGTCCGAGCCGTGGCACTGCGCGCAGTTGTTCAGGTACAGGCGCTGCCCGATGCCCATGGCCTTCTCGTCGGCCGCCAGCTGCTCGGCGTTCATGGCCACGAAGCGGGCGTACACGGGGGCCATGGCCTCGCGGGCCTTGGCCTGCTCGGCCTCGTACTGGCCGACGCTGCTCCACTTGAGCAGGCCGGGTGCGCTGCCCATCCCCGGGTAGAAGGCCAAGTACACCGCGGCGAACACCAAGGTGATGACGAAAAGCCCCATCCACCAGCGCGGCAGCGGGTTGTTCATCTCCCTCAGGTCCTCGTCCCAGACGTGGCCGGTGGTGTTGTCGTTGGCCATCACGCGGCGCTTGGCCGCGATCGCCAGCAGCACCAGGCAGGCCAGCAGCGACACGGCGGTCACCACGGCCACGAACAGCGCCCAGCCGCTGTGCAGGAAATCGCTCACGGCTTACTCCTTGGTTCGGTTAGCGTGCCCGCCGGCGGCGGGCACGTCGACGTCGCCGCTGTCGGCGAACGGCAGCATCGCGGCATCGTGGTGATCGGCGCGGCGGCCGCGGCTCCAGGTGTGGACGACCAGCGCGAGGAACAGCGCCAGGCCGGCCACCGTGACCGCTATGCGGAGGGTGTTCACATCCATCGGTGTGCTCCTCGGCCTACTTGCGTGCGGTGCCCAGCACCTGCAGGTAGGCGATCACGGCGTCCATCTCGGACTTGCCCTTGACCTGCTCGGCCGCCGCAGCCACCTCGGCGTCGGTGTAGGGCACGCCCAGGGTCTGCAACGCCTTCATGCGCTGCCCGATCGACTTGTCGTCGACGACACCCGTCACCAGCCACGGGTAGGCTGGCATGTTGGACTCGGGCACCAGGTCGCGCGGGTTGATCAGGTGGACGCGGTGCCACTCGTCGCTGTACTTGCCGCCGACGCGGTGCAAGTCGGGTCCGGTGCGCTTGCTGCCCCACTGAAAGGGGTAGTCGTAGACGAACTCGCCGGCCACCGAGAGCTGCCCGTAGCGCAGCGCCTCGGCGCGGAAGGGACGCACCATCTGCGAGTGGCAGTTGTAGCAGCCCTCGCGGATGTAGACGTCGCGCCCGGCCAGCTGCAGCGGCGTGTAGGGCTTGAGCCCCTCCACCGGCTGCGTCGTGCTGCGCTGGAAGAACAGCGGCACGATCTCGACGAGGCCGCCGACGGCCACCGCCAGCAGGATCAGCACGATCATCAGGAAGTTGCTGGTCTCGATCTTCTCGTGACCGCTCGGGGTGTGTTGCTGTGCCATGGTGTGCTCTCCTGCGGTCGGTCAGGCGTGGGCCAGGGCCGGGGCCGGGGCCGGGGCCGGGATGCGCGCATCCTCGGCACGCCCGCTCTTGACCGTCATCACCACGTTCCAGGCCATGATCAGCATGCCGCCCAGGTACAGCAGCCCGCCAACCAGCCGCACCACGTAGTACGGGTAGGTGGCCTTGACGCTCTCGACGAAGGTGTAGACCAGCGTGCCGTCGGGGTTGACCGCGCGCCACATCAGGCCCTGCATCACGCCGGCGATCCACATCGCGGCGATGTACAGCACGATGCCGATGGTGGCCACCCAGAAGTGCAGTTCGATGGCCTTGACGCTGTACATCGTGGTGCGGCCGAACATGCGCGGGATCAGGTAGTAGAGCGAACCCATGCTGATCAGGCCCACCCAGCCCAAGGCGCCGCTATGCACGTGGCCCACCGTCCAGTCGGTGTAGTGGCTCAGCGCGTTGACGGTCTTGATGGACATCATCGGACCCTCGAACGTGCTCATGCCGTAGAACGACAGCGAGACGATGAGGAACTTCAGGATGGGGTCGTCGCGCAGCTTGTGCCAGGCACCGCTGAGCGTCATGATCCCATTGATCATTCCGCCCCAGCTGGGGGCCAACAGCACAAGACTGAACACCATGCCGATGCTCTGCGCCCAGTCAGGCAGCGCGGTGTAGTGCAGGTGGTGCGGGCCCGCCCACATGTACGTGAAGATCCGCGCCCAGAA
>JBILSW010000409.1:0-3513 GCA_044371895.1 Rubrivivax sp. | reverse complement strand
GGCGTGCCAGCCGTAGCTCGCGAAGGCCACGTTGGCGCCCAGCGCCAGCACACGCAGCCGAATCATGTCGCCCGACGCGAAGCAGGCCACCGTCAGGGCCGCCGCCACCCAGCCGAGCAACTCCACACCGGCGCCCGGGATCAGTCCTGCGTCCGTCATGGCAGGACCCTGCACGGCACGTTCGCCAGCGCCGTCGGGCTGCTCAGGGTGGCCTTGGTGCCGTTCACTGCCAAGGCGGCATCGCGCGCGCCGCGGCTGGTGGGGCACTGGGATCGGGTCATCGCAGGCTCCTGCGCGCTCAGCGGTTGACGAGGACCACGCGCGTGTAGCCGGCGGCCTCCAGCTGGTGCACGGTGGCGGCGGCCAGTCGAAGGTCGGCGCTGCGCACCAGCACAGGGGCGTCGGCCGGCAGGTCGTGCACGGCCTGATGGCCGAAGGCCATCTGCGTGGCCAGCTCGACAGCCGCGGCCGCGTCGGGGCCGGGCGACACCTCGACCACGATGACGCGGTCACCCAGGGCCTGCTCC
The DNA here is from genome assembly GCA_044371895.1 of Rubrivivax sp. Classification (GTDB taxonomy): domain Bacteria; phylum Pseudomonadota; class Gammaproteobacteria; order Burkholderiales; family Burkholderiaceae_C; genus Rubrivivax. Next base: position 2,986 of record JBILSW010000409.1, on the reverse strand, counting down.
AGCTGCACAGCCTGCGCCGCCGTGGCGTAGTGGCCGCTGCGGGTGCGCGCACCAGCGTCGGCCGGCACGGCCGCGGGTGGCGCGGGGTTCAGGTGGCCGTCGTCGTCGAGCAGCGGCCAGACCACAGTCGGGCTGGCCGCCAGCGGCCGTGCGCGGCCCTCCTCGGCCATGGTTTCGGGTGCGGAGCCACCGCAGGCGGACAGCAGCGTGGCCAGGGTGAGGGCGCCTGCGAGGGCGAGGGTCCGGCGCGAGGGATCGGGGTTCATGCAGCCTCCTGGTGCGGGCCGTGGACTCACGACCCTTCATTCACCAGTACGCCGCCGGAGCCGCCGGCCGGACATGGACGGCCTCCCCAGGTGGAGGGGTCCTGCGTGTGCGCGGTGCGACACCGAGCGGGCGGCGCGGGGCCCGGCTACCATCCCTGCCGCTTGCGATGACGGGATCCATGGGAGACATCACCATCCTGCTGGCGCGCGCCCGCGAGGGCGACCGCCCGGCCTTCGACGCGCTGTTCCAGCGCCTCTACCCCGAGCTGCGGCGGCTGGCCCACGCCCGGCTCGCTGGCCACCAGCGCGGCACGGGCATGGACACCACCGTGCTGCTGCACGAGTGCTACCTGCGCTTCCTGAATGCCGGCAGTCTGAAGCCGGCCGACCGCGCGCACTTCGTGGCCTATGCCTCGCATGTGATGCGGTCCATCATCGTCGACGCCGTGCGCGCGGCCGGCCGCGCGCGCCGCGGCGGCGACGCCGAGCACGTGACGCTGGACACCGCCATCGCCGAGGCAATGGCGCAGCCGCACGAGGAGCTGCTGGACATCGACCGGGCGCTCGAGGACCTCGCCCGGCTCGAGCCGCGCCTGGCGCAGGTGGTGGAGATGCGCTACTTCGCGGGCCTGACCGACGCCGAGATCGCCGAGGCCCTGGGCGTGACCGACCGCACCGTGCGCCGCGACTGGGAGAAGGCCCGGCTGCTGCTGGCGCACGCGCTGCGCAGCTGACCTTGCGCCCGGGGGATCCGGGCCATGGCCGCCTGCCGCAGTGGCCATGACGCCTGTCGGTTTGGCGAAGCCGAGGCATGATGCGATCCATGACGCACTCCCCCACCCCCTTCGTGGCCGCCGCCGTGGCTCTGGCCGCCGGCCTGTGGGTCGCGCTGCCCGTCGCGGCCCAGACCCCGCCGGCGACCGCCTCGCCCGCCGCCTGCCCGCCGCTGCTGCAGCACACCGTGCCGCGCCTGCAGGACGACAAGCCGCAGAACCTGTGCCAGTACGCAGGCAAGGTGCTGCTGGTCGTCAACACCGCCAGCTACTGCGGCTTCACCAAGCAGTTCGAGGGCCTGGAGGAACTGAACGCCCGCTACGGCCCGCGCGGCCTGGTGGTGATGGGCTTTCCCAGCGGCGACTTCAAGCAGGAGGACGCAGACGCGAAGAAGACGGCCGAGGTCTGCTTCAACACCTACGGCGTTAAGTTCCCGATGTTCGCCACCGGCCCTGTGCGCGGCGCCGACGCGCAACCCATCTTCCGGCAGCTGGCCCAGGCTACCGGCCAGCAGCCGAGCTGGAACTTCAACAAGTACCTCGTGGGCCGCGACGGCAAGCCCATCGCGCACTACGGCAGCATGACGGGGCCCACCAGCGGCAGCATCACCGGCGCCATCGAACGGGCGCTGGCCGCGAGGCCCTGAACGCGAGGCCCTGAAGGCAGGGCCTACTTCAGGCTCTCGATGAGGTCGATGTACTCCTGCATCGCCTCGTCAGCGCCCTTGCCCTTGACGGCCGCCCAGGCGTCGTACTTGGCGCGGCCCACCATGTCGGTGAAGCCGGGGCGCTTGCCCTCCACGTCGCCTTCCGTCGCCTGCTTGTACAGCGAGTAGATCTTCAGCAGCGTCATGCTGTCGGGCTTCTCCGGCAGCTGCTTGCTGGCGGCGACGGCGGCTTCGAACGCGGCTTTCAGGTTGGCCATGGCGTGTGCACCCGGGTGATTCAGAGCTTGACGCTGGCGATGCTACACAGCATCGTCGGCCCCACCGGCGCCCTCGGCGGCGCCTGAAGCCCAGGAGAAACCCGATGGACGGCGTCGCCAGCACGCCGCAGCCCAGCCCCCACGCCGGCCCGCGCGCCGAGCGCATGTCGCGCGTGGACACCGCCTGGCTGCGCATGGACAACGACGTCAACCTGATGATGATCGTCGGCGTGTGGCTGCTCACACCGGCCATCACGCTGCAGGCCCTGCGCGAGCGCGTCGAGACCAAGCTGCTGCAGTACGACCGCTTCCGCCAGAAGGCCGTGCACGACGCGCTGGGCGCGCAGTGGGTCGACGACGAGGCCTTCGACATCGCGCACCACGTGCTGCCGATGACGCTGGACAGGTGCCCCGGCGAGAGCGAGCGCCACGCCCTGCAGCGCGCCTGCGGCGAACTGGCCGCCACGCCGCTGGACCCGCAGCGCCCGCTGTGGCAGTTCCACCTCGTCGAGGACTACGAGGGCGGCAGCGCGATGGTGGCGCGCGTGCACCACTGCATCGGCGACGGCATCGCGCTGATCAGCGTCATGCTCAGCATCACCGACGGCGGCACCGACCCACCCAGGCGCCGCCGCAAGGCCGCGCCCGAAGAGGGGCACGAGACCGACTGGCTCTCCGACGCCGTGCTCAAGCCGCTGACCGAGCTCACCATCAAGGCCATCGGCATGTACGGCAGCGGCGTGGGCAAGAGCATGGAGGCGCTGGCCAACCCGGCGCAGCCGCTGCTGTCGAGCGTGGGCATGGCGCGCAGCGGGCTGCAGGTGGCGCAGGACGTGGCCGCGCTGGCGCTGATGTCCGACGACTCGCCCACGCTGCTCAAGGGCAAGCCCGCGGGCCGCAAGGTGGTGGCCTGGGGCGAGCCCATTTCGCTGGAGCAGGTCAAGGCCATCGGCAAGGGACTGGGCTGCACCGTCAACGATGTGCTGCTGGCCTGCGCCGCCGGCGCCATCGGCGGCTGGCTG
>JBILSW010000408.1:0-3520 GCA_044371895.1 Rubrivivax sp. | reverse complement strand
ACTGGGACTACACCTCGACGCAGCCGATGATCCTGGCCGACCTGAAGATCGGCGGCCGCGATCGCAAGGTGCTGCTGCACGCGCCCAAGAACGGCTTCTTCTTCGTGATCGACCGCAAGACCGGCGAGTTCATCTCGGCGAAGAACTTCGTCGACGTCAACTGGGCCAGCGCCTACGACGCCAAGGGGCGGCCGATCGAGACCGCGATCGCCCGCGCCGGCGACCTCCCCCGCGAGATGATCCCCAGCGCCTACGGCGCGCGCAACTGGCACTCGATGTCGTTCAACCCGGCCACGGGCCTGGTGTACATGCCGGTGCAGAACGTGCCCGTCACGCTGCTGGACAACAAGGACTGGAGGTTCAACGGCGCCACACCGCTGGAGCCGCACAGCAACCTGGGCTGGAACCTGGCCATGTTCGCCAACGCCGAGCCCCCCAAGAGCGCGCCTTTCGGCCGGCTGCTGGCCTGGGACCCGGTCGCGCAAAAGGAGGTCTGGCGGGCCGAGAACGTGAGCCCGTGGAACGGCGGCACGCTCACCACGGCGGGCAACCTCGTCTTCCAGGGCACGGCCGACGGGCGCTTCGTGGCCTACGACGCGCGCAACGGCAAGAAGCTCTGGGAGACGCCCACCGGCACCGGTGTCGTTGCGGCGCCGAGCACCTACCTGGTGGACGGCAAGCAGTACGTGTCCATCGCGGTGGGCTGGGGCGGCGTTTACGGCCTGGCCGCGCGCCACACCGACCGGGCCGGCCCAGGCACCGTGTACACCTTCGCGCTCGACGCCAAGGCCGAGCCGCCGGCCTTCGTGGCCTACCGGCTGGGCGAACTCGTCAAGGGCGTGCCCTACGACCCGGCGCACGTGGCCGAGGGCACGGCGCTGTACGTCAGCAACTGCGTGTTCTGCCACGGCGTGCCGGGCGTGGACCGCGGCGGCAACATCGCGAACCTGGGCTACTCGTCGCAGGCCACCATCGCCAACCTTGAGCAGTACCTGTTCGGCGCGCTGGCCCGCAACGGCATGCCCAACTTCACTGGCAGGCTCAAGCCTTCCGACGTCGACAAGCTCAAGGCCTTCATCCAGGGCACCGCGGACGCCATCCGCCCGAAGTAGGCCGCGCAACGGCGCTGCACGAGAAAAAAGCGCCGCTCGGGCCAAGCCCGGCGGCGCGTTGTGAGCTGTGTCGTCTCCTCTGCCTCCTGCCAGGCAGGCCCGCGGGCCTGCCTGGAAGTGTGTTCATGATCGCGGCCGAGCCCCCCGCTCCACATCAGGGCTTACCCGCCACGCCTCGGGATGTGGCGCCCCAGTTTGGTGCGGGGCTTCACCGGGCGATGTGGCTGCCGAGCACAGGAAACAGCTTGGTCAGCCCGTCGGCCAGCAGCTCCACGGCCATCGCGGCCAGGATGAGCCCCATCAGCCGCGTCATGACGTTGATGCCGGTGCGCCCGAGCACGCGGGCAATGCGGCCCGAGGCGCTGAAGACGGCCCAGGTGATCAGCGCGATGGCGGCGCCGTAGGCCACGAGCACGCCCAGCTGCCAGAGGAAGCGCGTCTTCTCGGCATAGATCACGACGGTGGAGATCGTGGCCGGCCCCGTGAGCAGCGGGATCGCCAGCGGCACCACCGCGATGCTTGCGCCGGCATCAAGCTTCTCCTGGCCGTCGCGCTCGTCGGTGGGCTTGCTCTCGGCCGGCTGGGCGTTGAGCATGGCCAGCGAACTGATCAACAGCAGGCAGCCCCCGCCCACCTGGAACGAGGCCAGACTGATGCCGAAGAACTCGATCACCTTCAGCCCCGCCAGCGCGCTGACGGCGATGACCACGAACACCGTGAACGAGGCGATGCGGATGGTGCGCAGGCGCTGGGCGCGGTCGAAGCTCTGCGTGAAGTGGATGAAGAAGGGCACCACGCCGATCGGGTTGACGATGGCGAGCAGGGCGATCAACGGCTTCAGCAGGTCCATGGCGCGATGATGGCGGCGGGCGCGGCCGGCCCGCCGCGGGGCGGATGGGGTAAATCCGGGGCGTGGCTAAACAACAAATCGTCCACAGGGGCTTTACAGCCGGAGGTTTCCGATATCCATAATCCGAGTGTCTGTGTCTGGCAGCCGCGCCTTCCTGTCGGCGAAACCTTCCATGGGTTCGCAAACGGGTGTTCCAGGGTTGAGCTCCGCATGGTTTTTCTGATCTTTTAAGGGCTCTCCGTGGGAAACAAACTTTACGTCGGCAACCTGGCCTACTCGGTCCGCGATGACTCGTTGATGCAGGCTTTCTCTTCGTTCGGCACCGTGACGTCGGCGAAGGTCATGATGGACCGCGAAACCGGTCGCTCAAAGGGCTTCGGCTTCGTCGAGATGGGCAGCGACGCCGAAGCGCAGGCCGCTATCAACGGCATGAACGGCCAGCCGCTCGAAGGCCGCGCCGTGGTCGTCAACGAGGCCCGCCCGCGCGAAGAGCGCCCGGGTGGCTTCGGCGGTGGCGGTGGCGGCCGCGGTGGGTACGGCGGTGGTGGTGGCGGCAGCTACGGCGGTGGTGGTGGCGGCTATGGCGGCGGTGGTGGTGGTGGCGGCGGCGGTCGCAGCCCCTACGGCGGTGGCGGCGGTGGCCGCAGTCCCTACGGTGGCGGCAACCGTGGCGGCGGTGGCGGTGGTGGCGGCTACGGTGGTGGTGGTGGCGGCGGCAGCCGCGGCGGCTACTGATCTCACCCGGCGGCCCTCGGGGCCGCGCTGAACAGGGCGCCTGAGGGCGCCCTTTTCGTTGGCGGGGCGATCAGTAGCGCTCGGGCCGCAGCACCTGCACGGGCGTGAACCAAAGCGCCACGCTGTAGTGCGGCGCGTAGGTGGACAGCACGTGCGCGGCGATGGCGTCGGCCACGGCCTCGTCGCAGATGATCTTCATCTCGATCGTGCGGTCGGCCTCCCAGGCGCCCTCGCGCACGCCCTCGAGGTTGGCGCCGTGCACCTCGGTCACCGTCCAGCCCTGTGCCCCTCGCTCGCGCAGGTCGCGCACCAGCGGCTTCTCCAGCACGCCCTCGGCGTTGATCACGAGCATCGTCTTGCCGTGCTTCTTCATGCCCCGATCCTTTCCAGCCAGCGTGCGAGTTCGATGTACATCGGGATGCCGACGACGATGTTGAACGGGAAGGTGATGCCCAGCGCCGCCGTGATCGACAAGGCCGCGTTGGCCTGCGGCACCGCAATGCGCATGGCCGTGGGCGCAGCAATGTAGCTGGCGCTGGCCGCCAGCGTCGCCAGCAGCGCCACGCCGCCGGTGCTCAGCCCCAGCGCCCAGCCGGTGGCCGCGCCGGCCAGCGCCAGCAGCGGCGGCGCGCCCAGCCCGATCACCAGCACCGCCGGCCCGAAGCGTCGCACCTCGGACAGCCGCCCGCCTGCCACCAGGCCGAGCTCGAGCAGGAAGAGGGCCAGCACGCCCTTGAAGGGGTCGATGAACACGGCCTTGATCGGCGCCGTGCCCGCCTCGCCGGCCACCGCGCCGATGAGCAACCCGCCCAGCAGCAGCAGC
>JBILSW010000407.1:0-3521 GCA_044371895.1 Rubrivivax sp. | reverse complement strand
GGCACCTCAGCGGCCCCCGATCCGCAGCTTCGTGCTGCGCACCGGGCGCATGGGCCCGGGCCAGCAGCGCGCGCTGCACGAACTCGGCCCGCGGCTCGTGCTGCCGTACACGCCAGGGCAGCCGCTGGACCTGGACGCCGCCTTCGGCCGCCACGCCCCGCGCGTGCTGGAGGTCGGCTTCGGCATGGGCGACGCCACCGCCGACTACGCGCAGCAGCACCCGCAGCACGACCTGCTCGGCCTGGAGGTGCACCCGCCGGGCGTGGGCGCGCTGCTCAAGCTGGCTGGCGAGCGGCAACTGGGCAACGTGCGTATCGTCATGCACGACGCGGTGGAGGTGCTGCGCGAGATGATCCCGCCGGCGTCGCTCGCCGGCGTGCACGTGTGGTTCCCCGACCCCTGGCACAAGAAGCGCCACCACAAGCGCCGCCTGATCCAGCCGCCTTTCGTGGCCGCGCTGCTGCCGCACCTGCAGCCCGGCGGCTACCTGCACCTGGCCACCGACTGGCAGCCCTACGCCGAGCAGATGCTCGCGGTGTTGTCGGCCGAGCCGGGCCTGATCAACACCGCCGAGGGCTACTCGCCGCGTCCGGCCTGGCGCGCGCGCAGCCGCTTCGAGGCCCGTGGCGAGCGCCTGGGCCACGGCGTGTGGGATCTCGTTTTCAGGCGCCCCTGAAGCCGCCAGCGGCCCGCGCGTCGTCAGGCGGTCCAGCTCACGAGGCCGGTGTAGGCCGTGGCCAGCACCACCACCCCGAAGACGATCCGATACCACGCGAACACCGTGAAGTCGTGGGTGCTGACGTAGCGGATCAGCCAGCGGATGCACAGCAGCGCGCTGACGAAAGCGAACACCAGGCCCACGGCGAACATCGGCAGGTCGGCCAGGCTCAGGTCGTGGCGCTGCTTGTACAGCGAGTACGCGCCCGCCGCCATCAGCGTCGGGATGCCGAGGAAGAAGCTGAACTCGGTGGCGCACCGGCGCGAGAAGCCCAGCACCATGCCGCCGATGATCGTGGCGCCCGAGCGGCTGGTGCCCGGGATCAGTGCCAGACACTGCAGGCAGCCGAGCTTGAGGGCATCGGCCGGGCCCATGTCATCGACGGTCTCGACTCGGGCGCGGCGCGCGCCCTGCAGGTCGCGCTCGCCGTAGCGACGCCGGTGCCAGGACTCGACCCACAGGATGACCAGGCCGCCGGCGATCAGCGCGATGGCCACCGGCACCGGCTTGAGCAGATGCTGCTTTATGAGGCCGCCGAAAAGGTAGCCCAGCAGCGCCGCCGGCGTGAACGCGATGGCGATGTTGATCCAGAAGCGCTGCGCCCGCGGGTCGCGGCGCACGCCGAGAACTGCACCTACCAGGCGCTCACGGTACTCCCAGATCAAGGCCAGCATCGCACCCGTCTGGATGAAGATGCCGAAGACCTTGGCCTTCTCGCCGGTGAAGTCGATGAGGTCGCCGACGATGATCAGGTGGCCGGTCGACGAGATCGGCAGGAACTCGGTGAGTCCCTCGACCACGCCCAAGACGGCGGCCTTGAAGAGCAGGATGGGGTCCAAGAGTCGATCGGTAGTGAGGGGGTGCCCGCAAGGCGACGCGGATGATAGTCAGCGCCCGGGCCGCGCCCGGCATCGCGCGGGCGGGGCCGTCGTGCCATCCGTCTCGGCCGGCGTCGGGCCCAACGCGTGCCGCCTTGACCGGGCGGGTGCCCGGCCCTACCATTACTGACCAGTCAGTCAGTAAATCCATGTACGACGAGCCCACACGCCAAGCGTCGGCGGTAGCCGATGCCGGCGGCACGGCTGAAGGCGCCGGCCGCCAGCGCCGCAAGGGCGCGCGCCCGCAGGAGCTGCTGGCCGCCGCGCTGACGCTGTTCGTCGAGAAAGGTTTCGCCGCCACCCGCACCGAGGAAGTGGCGCGCCTGGCCGGCGTCTCCAAGGGCACGCTGTTCCTGTACTACCCGAGCAAGGAAGAGCTGTTCAAGGCCGTGGTGCGGCACAACCTCACCAGCCTCATCGCCGAGGGCGAGCAGCTCGCGGCCTGCTTCGAGGGCAGCAGCTCGGAGCTGCTGGGGCTGCTGATCCAGACCTGGTGGGAGCGCTTCGGCAACACGCCGGCGGCCGGCATCCACAAGGTCATCCTGGCCGAGGTGCGCAACTTCCCCGAGCTCGCGCAGTTCTACGCCGACGAGGTGATGGTGCCCGCCGAGCGCCTGTTCGGCGGCTGCGTCGCGCGCGGGCTGGCCAGCGGCGAATTCCGGCCGCTGCCCATCCACGAGGTCTCGCTGGCGCTGATCGCACCGCTTATCTTCATGGCAGTGCACCGCCACTCCGTCGGCTGCTGCCCCGTGCACGGCTCGGCCGGCATGGACCCGGAGCGCCTGCTCAGGACTCAGCTCGAACTCGTGCTGCGGGGCCTGCAGGTGCGGCCCGACCCCTCTCGGCCGCGCAAGGCCTCCGTCAAGGCCCGCGCCTAGAATCCACAGGCTGACTGGGCAGATACCGTAGACCGTACTCCGATGAAGACCGAACTCGCCCGCTTCAACATGATCGAGCAGCAGATCCGGCCCTGGGACGTGCTCGACGCCCACGTGCTCGAACTGCTGGCCAGCGTGCGCCGCGAGGACTTCGTGCCCGCCGCGCACAAGGCGCTGGCCTTCTTCGACACGCAGGTGTCGCTGCTGCCCGGCCAGCCGCACGGCCCGGCCATGCTTGAGCCCAAGGTCGAGGCCCGGCTGCTGCAGTCGCTGCAGCTGCAGCGTCACGAGTCTGTGCTCGAGATCGGCACCGGCAGCGGCTTCATGGCCGCCCTGCTGGCGCACCGCGCGCAGAAGGTCACGACGCTGGAGTGCCGGCCCGAACTCGCCCGCCAGGCGCGCGAGAACCTCGCCCGCGCCGGCCTGGGCCACGTGCGCGTGGTCGACTGCAGTGCCGCCGAGGGCGCGCGCGGCCTGCCGGCCGAGGCGCCCTTCGACGCCATCGTGCTGTCGGGCTCGGTGGCCGAAGTGCCGCCCACGCTGCTGCGGCAGCTCAAGCCCGGTGGGCGCCTGGTGGCCATTGTCGGCCAGGAGCCTGTGATGCACGCCCGCCTGATCACGCGCACCGCAGAGGCCGCCTGGGCACAGACCGACCTCTTCGACACGGTGGCTCCGCGGCTCGAAGGCTTTGCCGAGCCGGCGCGCTTCAGCTTCTGACGGCAGGGCCCCCGAATGCGCCAGCTGCTCGTCGGCCAACTGAAGGACTTCGCCGCCGGCACGCCGGGTGCGCTGCTGCTCGACGTGCGCGAACCCTGGGAGGTGGCCCTGGCCCGCTTCGATCTGCCAGGCTTGGCGCAACGCCACGTGCCCATGCGCGAGATCCCCGCGCGGCTGTCCGAGCTCGATCCGTCGCAGCCAGTTGTCTGCCTGTGCCACCACGGCGCGCGCAGCGCGCAGGTCGTCGCATTCCTGGAGCGCCAGGGCCACGATCACGCCTATAACCTCGTCGGCGGCATCGACGCTTGGTCGGCCCTGGTCGACCCGCAG
>JBILSW010000406.1:0-3526 GCA_044371895.1 Rubrivivax sp. | reverse complement strand
GCACCGCGGGGTCGGAGCCCAGCAGTGGCGCGCGCACCGGCACGCCGGCCGGCGTGCGGCTGCCGTGCCGCAGCTCGGGCATCAGGCGCAGGAACACGCGCGCCGGCAGCAGCCGGTCGGTGACGCGGATGAACTCCGACACGCAGCGGTCGACGCCGCCGACGCGGGTGAGCACGTCGCGCAGGCTGTGGTCGAGCACGCCCTCCATCGGCGCGAGCAGGATCAGGCGGGGCGGGCAGAACGACATGACCCGGCCGATTGTGGTGCGGGAATTCCCCCAGCTTGAATTCATCGACCGAACGGTCGAATAATCGCGACCTACCCGACGCTCCACGCTGCACCCATGTCCGAACCGCCCCTGCTCGTTGCGACCGATGGTCCGGTGCGCACGCTCACGCTGAACCGGCCGGCCTCGCTCAACGCCTTCACGGCCGAACTGCACGGCCTGCTGCTGCCGGCCCTCGACGCCGCGGCGGCCGACGCCGCCGTGCGCGTGGTGGTGATCACCGGCGCTGGCCGTGGCTTCTGCGCGGGCCAGGACCTGGTCGATCCGGCCATGCGCGGCGAGGGCGTTGACGTCGGCGCGGTCGTCGAGCGCTTCTACAAGCCGCTGGCGTTGCGCGTGCGCTCGATGCCGGTGCCCGTGCTGGCCGCCGTCAACGGCGTGGCGGCCGGGGCCGGTGCCAACCTGGCGCTGTGCTGTGACGTGGTGGTGGCGGCGCGCAGCGCCAGCTTCATCCAGGCCTTCGGCAAGATCGGCCTGGTGCCCGACTGCGGCGGCACCTGGCTGCTGCCGCGCCTGGTGGGTCGCGCCCGCGCCCTGGGCCTGGCGATGACGGGCGACAAGCTGCCCGCCGAAGCCGCCGAGCGCATGGGCCTTATCTGGCAATGCGTGGACGACGCCGCTTTCCCCGACGCTGTGCAGGCGCTCGCGCGCAAGCTCGCGGCCATGCCCTCGCGCGCGCTGGCCGAGACGCGCCGGCTTGTCGACGCCTCGGCCCCGGCCGACATGGCGCAGGCGCTGTCCTGGGAGGCGCAGGCCCAGGGCGAGCTCGGCCGTGCGCATGATTTCGCCGAGGGCGTGGCGGCCTTTTCCGCCAAACGCAGCCCCAGCTTCAAGGACCGCTGACCATGGACGCCCAAGCCATCGCCGAAGCCTGCCGCGACTCGATGTGGGCGAACGACCGTGCCAGCCGCGGGCTGGGCATGGACATCCTGGCCGTCGGCCCTGGAACCGCCACGCTGCAGATGGCCGTGCGCGAGGACATGCTCAACGGCCACGACATCTGCCACGGCGGCTTCGTCACGCTGCTGGCCGACAGCTGCTTCGCCTTCGCCTGCAACGGCTACAACGAAATGACGGTGGCCTCGGGCTTCGACGTCAACCTGATCGCCGCGGCGCGCCGGGGCGACGTGCTCACCGCGGTGGCCACCGAGGTGGCCAAGAGCGGCCGCACCGGCGTGTACGACATCGAGGTGCGCAACCAGCGCGACGAGCGCGTGGCCGCCTTCCGCGGCCGCAGCTACACCATGAAGGGGCGGCCGCTGGTCGAGGGCCTGCCGATGGGCCGGCAGCCCGCGGCCCGCGCCTGAGCACCGCCGAAGGAGACCGACGATGCCCGTGAAGGCCCCCAAGCCCGGCGAGCTGGAGCCCATCGAGACCGCCAGCGCCGACGAGCTGCAGGCCCTGCAGCTGCAGCGCCTGCGCTGGACGCTGCAGCACGCCTACGACCAAGTGCCGCACTACCGGCGGGCCTTCGACGCCAAGGGGGTGCACCCGTCGGATTGCCGGACGCTGTCGGACCTGGCGAAGTTCCCGTTCACCACCAAGGCCGACCTGCGCGACAACTATCCCTTCGGCCTGTTCGCCGTGCCGCGCGAGCAGGTGCTGCGCGTGCACGCCAGCAGCGGCACCACCGGCAAGCCCACGGTGGTGGGCTACACGCGGGCCGACATCGACAACTGGGCGCACCTCGTGGCCCGCAGCATCCGCGCCAGCGGCGGGCGGCCCGGCGACATGGTGCACATCGCCTACGGCTACGGCCTGTTCACCGGCGGCCTGGGCGCGCACTACGGCGCCGAGCGCCTGGGCTGCACGGTGGTGCCCATGAGCGGCGGCCAGACCGAGAAGCAGGTGCAGCTGATCGAGGACTTCCGGCCCGACATCATCATGGTCACCCCCAGCTACATGCAGGTGATCTGCGAGGAGTTCCGCCGCCAGGGCAAGGACCCGCGCCAGATGAGCGTGAGCGTGGGCATCTTCGGTGCCGAGCCCTGGACGGAGGCGATGCGCCGCGACATCGAGCAGTCGGCCGACATCGACGCCGTCGACATCTATGGCCTGAGCGAGGTGATGGGCCCGGGCGTGGCCAACGAGTGCATCGAGGCCAAGGACGGCCCGGTGATCTGGGAGGACCATTTCTACCCGGAGATCATCGACCCTGACACGGGCGAGGTGCTGCCCGAGGGGAGCGAAGGCGAGCTCGTCTTCACCACGCTCACGAAGGAGGCGCTGCCGGTGGTGCGCTACCGCACGCGCGACCTCACGCGGCTGCTGCCGCCCACCGCGCGGAGCATGCGGCGCATGGGCAAGATCGTCGGCCGAAGCGACGACATGCTCATCATCCGCGGCGTCAACCTGTTCCCCACGCAGATTGAGGAGTTGGTCCTGCAGCACGGCCAGCTCTCGGGGCAGTATCAGCTCGTCGTCGCGCGCGAGGCGCTGCTCGACGAGGTGACGGTGCGCTGCGAGTTGGCGCCCGAGCACCGCCACGCGGCGTCCGGGCCCATCGCTGCGGAGTTGCAGCACCGCATCAAGACGCTGATCGGCGTATCCACCACGGTCGACGTGGGGCCGCCCGATTCCATCGAACGCACGCTGGTGGGCAAGGCCCGCCGCGTGATTGACCAACGTCCCCGTTAGGAAAACCCATCATGTACACGCAGGCGATGGATGTCGGCCCGAAGGAGGAGCGGCGCGCCGTGCGCAGCCTTGAGGAGGCCGAGCTCGAGCGGCGCTTCGAGGCGCGCATCGACGAGGGCGGCTTCATCGAGGCCAAGGACTGGATGCCCGAGCACTACCGCAAGACGCTGCTGCGGCAGATCAGCCAGCACGCGCACTCCGAGATCGTGGGCATGCTGCCCGAGGGCAACTGGGTCACGCGCGCGCCCACGCTCAAGCGCAAGGCCATCCTGCTGGCCAAGATCCAGGACGAGGGCGGCCACGGCCTGTACCTGTACGCCGCCGCCGAGACGCTGGGCACGAGCCGCGACCAGATGATCGACGCGCTGCACGGCGGCAAGGCCAAGTACAGCAGCATCTTCAACTACCCGACGCTGAGCTGGGCCGACATCGGCGTGATCGGCTGGCTGGTGGACGGCGCGGCCATCATGAACCAGGTGCCGCTCACGCGCTGCAGCTTCGCGCCCTATGCGCGCGCCATGGTGCGCATCTGCCGCGAGGAGAGCTTCCACCAGCGTCAGGGCTTCGACAGCCTGCTGGTGATGATGACCCGGGGCACCGACG
>JBILSW010000405.1:0-3531 GCA_044371895.1 Rubrivivax sp. | reverse complement strand
ACGAGCGGGTGCTTCGGCCGGCCCCAGGTGAGCTCGATCAGCCGCGGCGCGCGCCCGCTGGCGGTATCGGCGGCGCGGCCCACGGCGTGGATGGCGGGGAAGTTCTGCGCCAGCAGCTCGTCGCCCACCACCTGGCGGAACTTCGCGCCGTGCTGCTGCGCCACCAGGCGCACGGCCTCGGCCAGCGCGCCCGGGCCCATCTGCTCGGCCGGAGAGTTGACGAGGTCGCGCGCGGCCGCCATGGCCTCGGCCACGATGAGCGCGCGGCGCGCGGCGTCGGTGGACGGCAGCGTCAGTTCGGCCGGCGCGCGGCGCGCGGGCTTGAAGAGGTCGAAGGTGTAGCCGCCCAGTTCCCACGACAGCGCCGCGGTGGCGTCGTCCAGTGCCACGCCGCCATCGGGCACCGGGGCCAGGTGGTAGGCGCCCTCGGGCAGCGCCTTGGGCAGGCTGGCCAGCGCGAACGGGTCGGCGCCCGAGCGCATGCCGGCCAGCACGGCCGCGGGCTTGCCGTCGGCGCCGGGCACCAGCACGTGGCTGTCGGCGCTGCCGTTGAAGCCCAGGGCCTGCACCCAGGCACGGCCGGCGGCTTCGAGGGTGCCGAGCGTGGCGCTCAGGCGCTCGCGGTCGACGACGTGGATGGGGATGCTGCCCTTGCGGGGCTTGGCGAGGCGGACGCTCATCGGTGCCCAGGCCATCAGGCGGAGGAGCCACCGATCGGCGCGACGGACAGCGGGACCGGCGCCGCGGCCGAGCGCTCGACGTGCCAATCCAACAGGCGGCGCATGTTGCCCATGCTCGCCCAGTGCAGGTGCATCAGGCCCAGCAGCCCGCTGCGGTGCAGCTCGCCCACCACGTTGTCGGGCAATGCCGTTACCTTCTTGTCGTCGAGCGTCATGAAGCCGTCGACGGTGTGCTTCGCGCCATCGGGCAGCGTCACGTCGAAGCGCATGGGCTGCAGGAGCCCCAGCTCCTGGAATCGCTTGCACACGGCGCGCGTGCGCTGGATCTCGCTTTCCAGCGTCTCGAGCTGGCCCTGCACGCCCTTGAGCAGTTCGGTGGGCTGGCCCTGGGCGTCGAACAGCGGCTGGCCTTCGGACGACTGCGCGCCGCCCCAGGCGGCGTCGTAGCAGACGGCGAACTTCTCGTCATCGAGCCGCGCAATGCAGAAGGGGTACAGGCGCAGCAGGGCCGGCGCGTACTCGGCTCGCCAGCGATCGCCGGTCACGTACAGGTTGGTGTTCTGCGTCAGGCCCAGCACGGCGATGGGGGCGATGGCGTCGCTGCCGTCGGGCTCGGTGCCGGCCTTCACAAACACGATCGGGAATTCGCGGCACACGTCGATGAACTCAACCGCCGCCACGAACAGGGCGTTGAGCTGGTTGGCCACGCTCCAGTCGGTGACGGGGAGCTGCAGCTTCAGGTCGCGGTGCAGCGCGCTGTCCAGGCCGGTGGGCCGGCGGTGCAGGTTCTGGTTGATCAAGAGTCTTCTCCAGGGGTTTCGGTACGGGTGACGAGCACCTTGTCGACGCGCTTGCCGTCGAGGTCGACGACCTCGAAGCGCCAGCCCTCCCACAACACCGTGTCGGCGGTGCGCGGGAGGCGGCCCAGCAGCAGCATGATCATGCCAGCCAGCGTGTTGTAGCGGCCGCGGTCCTCTTCAGGGAGTTCCTTGATCTCGAGCCGGTCCTTCAGCTCGGGCACCGGAATCAGGCCATCCATGAGCCAGCCTCCGTCGGGGCGCCTGACGGCCCAGGCGTCCTCGTCGGTGGGCGCGCCGAACTCGCCGGTGATGGCCTCCAGCAGGTCACGCTCGGTGATCAGGCCCTGCACGGCGCCGTACTCGTCGACGACGAAGACCAGGTCGGTGCCGGCGGCGCGGAAGTTCTCCAGCAGCTCCATGCCCGACAAGGTCTCGGGCACGAACACCGCGGTCTCCAGGTGGCGGGCCAGGTCGAGCTCGCCGCCCTGCGCCGCCACGGGCAGCAGCCGCCCCACGCTGAGCACGCCGCGCACGTCGTCCAGCGAGCCGCGGCACACGGGGTATCGGCTGTGGCCGCTGTCGGCGACCACGGCCAGCAGCTCGGCCAGCGTGGCCGCCTCGTCGAGCCAGACGATCTCGGCCCGGGGCACCATCATCGAGCCGATCTGGCGGTCGTCGAGGCGGAACACGTTGCGCACCATCTGGTGCTCCTGCGCCTCGATGACGCCGGCGTCGACGCCCTCTTCCAGCTGCGCGGCGATCTCCTCTTCGGTGACGGCGCGGGTGGGCCCGCCGCGGATGCCCAGCAACCGCAGCACGGCCTCGGTGGCCAGGCTCAGAAAGGCCACCAGGGGCCGCGTGGCCGTGCTCAGCCAGTTCATGGGCGTGGCCACCAGGCGGGCCACGGCCTCGGGGTACATCTGCCCCAGCCGCTTGGGCACGAGCTCGCCAAAGATGATGGTCAGCACCGTGATCACCATCACCACCAGGGCGGTGGCGCCGTAGCGCGCCCACTCGGGGTCGAAGTGGAACGCCTGAACCAGCCATGCCGCGAAGGGCTCGGCGAAGGCGCCTTCGCCGACGATGCCGTTGAGCACGCCGATCGAGGTGATGCCGATCTGCACCGTCGACAGGAACTTGGTGGGGTTGTCGTGCAGGTCCATCGCGGCCTGCGCGCCCGACTCCCCGCTTTCCACCATCACCTGCAGCCGCGCCTTGCGGGCGGCCGTGAGCGCCATCTCGCTCATCGCGAAGGCGCCGTTGAGAAGGATCAGAAAGGCCAGAAGCGCAACGTCCATGCGGGCCGCCGGTGGGATGGCGGTCGTCGGTGGCGGGGCCGGGAGCGTAGCAGAATGGCCGCCATGCACCTGCTGATCGGCGATGTACAAGGCTGCGACGACGCGCTGGCCCGCCTGCTGGCCGAGGCCGGCGCCAGCCCCTCGCGCGACCGCATCGTGCTGCTGGGCGACCTGGTCAACCGCGGGCCAGCCTCGCTGGCGGTGCTGCGGCGCGTGGCCGCCTGGGGCGACAGCGCCGTGCGGCTGCTGGGCAACCACGACCTGCACCTGCTGGCGGTGGCCCACGGCGCGCGCCGCATGCAGGCGGACGACAGCTTCGGCGACGTGCTGGCCGACCCGCAGGCCGCGCACTGGACCGACTGGCTGCGCCACGGCCGCCTGGCCGTGCGCGAAGCCGGGTGGCTATGCGTGCATGCCGGCCTGCTGCCGCAATGGGACGGCGCGCTGGCGCTGGCGCTGGCCGGCGAGCTGGAGGCACTGCTGCGCGGGCCCGGGCTCGCGGCTTTCCTGCCGCGCATGTACGGCAACACGCCCGCGCGCTGGGACCACGCGCTGGCCGGCGACGACCGCCACCGCCTCGTGATCAACGCGCTGACGCGGCTGCGCCTGTGCAGCGCCGACGGCAGCATGGACTTCAAGGTGAAGGAAGGCGCCGACGCCGCCCCGCCGGGGCTGATGCCGTGGTTCGAGGTGCCGGGCCGCGCCAGCGCCGGCGAGCGCATCGCCTTCGGCCACTGGAGCACGCTGGGCCTG
>JBILSW010000404.1:0-3534 GCA_044371895.1 Rubrivivax sp. | reverse complement strand
GGCGCGGCGTGGAGCTCTGGGCGCTGACCGATCACGACGAGGTCGCCGGCCAGTCGCGCGCCCGCGCAGCGGCGCTGGCGGCGGGGCTGAACCACCTCACGGGCTGCGAGATCTCGGTCAGCTTCGCCGGCGAGACCGTGCACATCGTCGGCCTGGGCTTCGACGAGACCGATCCGGCCCTCGTGCAGGGCCTGGCCGAGACCCGCGCCGGCCGCCTGCGGCGCGCGCGAGAGATGGGCGAAGGCCTGGCCCGCGTGGGCATCGAGGGCGCCTTCGAGGGCGCCCTGCGGCTGGCCGGCAATGCCGATCTGATCACTCGCACGCACTTCGCGCGCTTCCTGGTAGAGGCCGGCGTCTGCCCCAACACGCACAGCGTGTTCACGCGCTACCTCAAGGAGGGCCTGCCCGGCTTCGTGCCCACCCAATGGGCGCGGCTGGGTGATGCGGTGCGCTGGATCAACGGCGCGGGCGGCGTGGCGGTCATCGCGCACCCAGCGCGCTACCGCTTCTCGCCCACCGCCGAGTACGCGCTGATCACCGAGTTCATCGAACACGGCGGCCGCGGCATCGAGGTCGTCACCGGCAGCCACGGCGTGGTCGACGTCGTGAAGTACGCCGATACGGCGCGCGAGTTCGGCCTGCTGGCCTCGCGCGGCAGCGACTTCCACTCGCCCACCGAGAGCCGCGTCATGCCCGGCGAGTTGCCCGACCTCCCGGGCTCGCTGACGCCCGTGTGGCAGGAGCTGCAGGACCGGGTGGTGCGCGCCCGTTGAGCGCAGCCTCCGGAAAAACCCGAAATCGCCTACACTCGCAGGCTGCCCTGGACTCCAGGGCGTTCGCTCATCTCCTTCGGCCCCTCTCTCTTCTTCGCGACTTCGGGCTGGCGGCGATGCCGTCTGCGGGCACCCTCGCCCGCCTCTGAACCCGGGTCATTCCATGTCCTTCAATACCCTGGGGCTCGCCGAGCCCCTGGTCCGCGCCTTGTCGGTCGCGGGCTACACCGAGCCCACGTCCGTCCAGGCCGAGGCCGTTCCCGCCGCCTTGCAGGGGGCCGATCTCATGGTCTCCAGCCGCACGGGCAGCGGCAAGACCGCCAGCTTCGTGCTGCCGGCCCTGATGCGCGTGCTGGCGCGGCGCGAGAGCGAGCCCCGGCCGGTGCCGATGCCGCGCCACGAAGGCGCCGCCCGCGGGCCGCGCCACGAAAGCGGCCCCCATGGGCCGCGGGGCCCGCGCTTCGTGCCGCAAGGCCCCAGCGTGCTGGTGCTGGCTCCCACGCGCGAGCTGGCGCTGCAGGTGGCCAAGGCCGCCGGCGACTACGGCCGCTACGTGCCCGGCCTGCGCTTGGCCACCGTGGTGGGCGGCGTGCCCTACGGCGCGCAACTTCGTGCGCTGTCGGGCCCGCTCGACATCCTCATCGCCACGCCCGGCCGCCTGCTCGACCACCTCGGCGCCGGCAAGCTGCCGCTGGGTCGCATCGGCCTGCTCGTGCTCGACGAGGCCGACCGCATGCTCGACATGGGGTTCATCGAGGACATCCACGCCATTGTCCAGGCCCTGCCCCAGCAGCGGCAGACGCTGATGTTCAGCGCCACCTTCTCGGGCCCGGCCGGCCGGCTGGCCGAAGAACTGCTGCGCGAACCGCGGCGCATCGAGGTGGCCTCGCACACCGAGACGCACGCCGACATCGAGCAGCGCCTGCACTGGGCCGACGACCTGCGCCACAAGAATGCGCTGCTCGACCACATCCTCACCACGCGCGAGGTCGACCAGGCCCTGGTGTTCACCAGCACGCAGCGCGACGCCGAGGCGCTGGCAATGCGGCTGGCCGACATGGGCCACGCCGTCGATGCGCTGCACGGCGGCATGCCGCAGGGCCGGCGCAACCGCGTGCTCGACGGCCTGCGCAGCCGCCGCCTGCGCGTGCTGGTGGCCACCGACGTGGCCGCCCGCGGCATCGACGTGAAGACCATCAGCCACGTCATCAACTACGGCCTGCCGATGAAGGAAGAGGACTACGTGCACCGCATCGGCCGCACCGGCCGGGCCGGCCGCACCGGGCTGGCCGTGACGCTGGCCGAGCGGCGCGACTTCGGCATGGTGCAGCGCATCCAGCGCTTCACCACGCAGCGCATCCCGGCGGCCACGATCAGCGGCCTGGAACCGCGCACGCCCGAACCCGCGCCGCGGCCCAAGTTCGGCGCCAAGCCGGGCGGCTTCGGCGGCAAGCCGGGGCCCAAGCGCTTCGGCAACGGGCCCAAGCCCGGCTACGGCAAGCCCTTCGCGCGGGGCGGCGCGGCCAAGCCGGGGCGCTGAGCTTCACGGGCCGTGGTCAAACGGCCAGCAGCTCGACCTCGAACACCAGCGTCGCGTTCGGCGGGATCACCCCGCCGGCGCCGCGAGCTCCGTAGCCCATCTCGGGCGGGATGGTCAGCACGCGCGTGCCGCCGACCTTCATGCCCTGCACGCCTTCGTCCCAGCCGCGGATGACCTCGCCGCGCCCGAGGCCGAAGCTGAAGGGCTGGCCGCGGTCCTTGCTGCTGTCGAACTTGCGGCCCCGCTGGTCGGCGGCGGCGGGGTCGTGCAGCCACCCGGTGTAGTGCACGCGCACGCGCTGGCCGGCGCTGGCTTCGGCGCCGGTGCCGACCACGGTGTCTTCGATCTGCAGGCTCATCACGTTCCTTCTTGGAAGCGGTTGTCAGGGGCCGCGATGATGCCAGCCCACGACGCCACGGCCGCGGCCAGCCAATCAGGCAGGCTGCCGGCGGCATCGACGCGCAGGCCCAGCACCGCCGCGGCCGTAGTCAGGGCGGCGCGCGGGTCGCGCAGGTCCAGCGGCGCTGCCCCGTTCTGCTTGCTGAGCTTGTGGCCGTCGACCGCCAGCACCAGGGGCGTGTGCAGGTAGCGCGGCGTCGGCAAGCCCAGCGCGCGCTGCAACGCGATCTGCCGCGCCGTGTTGTCGGCGAGGTCCTCGCCGCGCACGACGTCGGTGATGCCTTGCGCCGCGTCGTCCACCACCACGGCCAACTGGTAGGCCCACAGGCCGTCGGCGCGCTGCAGCACGAAGTCGCCCACCTCGGCGGCCAGGTCCTGGCTCTGCGGGCCGAGGCGGCGGTCGACCCAGTCGATGCGGCCGTCCACGCGCAGCCGCACGGCGCGGGGCACCCTGCCCCGCAGGCCGGCGCGGCAGGTGCCCGGGTATATGCGCTCATCGAAGCGCTGGTGCGGGCGGCCGGCGGCCGCCAGGGCGGCG
Organism: Rubrivivax sp.; assembly: GCA_044371895.1. Lineage (GTDB taxonomy): Bacteria > Pseudomonadota > Gammaproteobacteria > Burkholderiales > Burkholderiaceae_C > Rubrivivax. The sequence continues at coordinate 284 of JBILSW010000404.1, read as the reverse complement.
TCGACGTCGGCCCGGGTGCAGCCGCAGTCGTACGCCTGCCCGGCCGCGCGCAGCCGCTGCAGCGCCTCGGCGTAGGCCTGGCCGCGCGCGTGCTGCCACCACACGGGCTCGTCGGGGTGCAGGCCGCAGGCCTCCAGCTGCGCGAGGATGCCCTCGCCGGCACCGGCCACGCAGCGCGGTGCGTCCACGTCCTCGATGCGCACCAGCCAGGCGCCGCCGTGCGCGCGGGCGTCCAGCCAGCTGACCAGCGCCGCCACCAGCGAGCCGGCATGCAGCAGGCCGGT
>JBILSW010000038.1:0-11928 GCA_044371895.1 Rubrivivax sp. | reverse complement strand
GCGAAGCGCGACAGCCCGGCGCCGTCGGCCGGCGGGCCGCCATCGTCGTCGGCCACCGCGAGCCGGAAGCCGTTGTCGGCACCGGTGTCGTTCGAGCGAAGGGCCAGTCGAGCGCCGCTGGAGTCGGTCACGATGCTGGCAGTGACCCCGGCGCCTGCGCCGTTGATCTTGTCGCGCAGTGTGGCCAGCGTGTCGTTGCTGGTGACCGTGATGGACACCGGATCGCGTCCGACCTTGGGCACGAAGTTCAGCGGCGGCTGCCCCCAGCGCCCGATCTGCAGGGTCATCACGCCGCTGCCCACCGTCTCGTTGGCCGAGGCCAGGCTCGTGGCGCCCACCACGGTCTGGCTGGTGGCCAGCGAGCTGATGTTGACCGCATAGCTGCCGGCCGCAGCGTTGCCACCGCCGACGACCTGCGCCACCGCCTCGTCGGAGCTGGTCGCCTTGGACTGCGTCCACAGCGAGCTGCCGGTCAGGCGGTTGGCCGCCGTCTGCAGGCTGCTGAAAAGGCTGGACATCTGCCCGAAGCTGGAGACCTGCGTCTGCAGCGTGCGCGCCTGGCTCTGCAGCTGGGCCATGGGCCGCCGCTCCAGGGCGACCAACTGGTCGACCATGCTGTTGATGTCGACACCGCTGCCGATTCCCAGTGAGGTGATGGCGGCCATGGGGTTCTCCTTGGAGGGGGGCTGGGCCTATCGAAGTGGCAAAGGGCCCAGAGAGGTGGCGGATACCCCCCTCAGAGCCCGGTATCGGCCCCGCCCGCAGAAACTTGAGCCTGACGTGTGGTGGGTCGCACAAGGCCGCGATCAGCGCTGCAGCAGACTCATCACCTGCTGGGGCAGCTGGTTGGCCTGCGCCACCATCGCGTTGCCGGCCTGCTGCAGGATCTGCGCGCGTGACAGGTTGGCTGTCTCGGCGGCGTAGTCGGCGTCCATGATGCGGCTGCGCGCGGCCGACTGGTTTTCGGTCGCGACCATCAGGTTCGAGATCACGTTCTCGAAGCGATTCTGCACGGCGCCAAAGGTCGCGCGTTGGCTGTTGACGGAGTCGATCGCAGCGTCGATGGCCGTGATCGCGGCCTGCGCGCCGGCGGTGTCGGTGATCGCCGTGGGTGCCGTGGACGCGCCCGTGATCACCGCGGTGCCGACGACGGCGGTGATGTTCGCGGCGGCGGTCCAGTTGAAATTGTCGAAGGTCAGGCGGTCGATCATGCTGTCGCTGTTGGCGCCGATCTGGAAGGTGTTCGTCCCGGTCGACGCGAGGATGGTCACTCCGTTGAACTGCGTGCCGCCCAGCGTTCGCGTCGCCTCCTGCGCCATCTGCAGGTACTCGCGGTTCAGGCTGACGCGGTCGTCGTCATTGTTCGTGCCGTTGGCGGCCTGCACTGCGAGCTCGCGCATGCGCTGGAAGATGTCGCTGACCTTGCCCAGAGCTCCTTCGCCCACCTGCGACAGCGAAATGGCGTCGTTGGCATTGCGCATGGCCACGTTCATGCCGCGCACCTGCGTGTTCATGCGTTCGGCGATGGCCAGGCCGGCGGCGTCGTCCTTGGCACTGTTGACGCGCAGGCCCGATGACAGGCGCTGCATCGAGGTGGACAGCTGGGCCTGGCTGGACGCCAGGCTGCGCTGTGCGTTGAGCGATACGAGGTTCGTGTTGATCGTCTGGGGCACGGCGGCTCTCCTGAAGGAACGGTGGGCGGTTCGCGTTGCCGAGGCACCGAATCGCGTCACCGAATGCTGCGGCCATGTCCGTGAAGGAGGTCGCGCGAAAAGCGCCGGCAAACGAGCCCAGTTCGCACCCGCCATGCAAGCAGCCCGCCGGTGGCGGGCTTGGTCCTTGTCGTACCAGCAGGCGTGCTGCCGGCGGCGCGATCAGCGCAGCAGGCTCATCACCTGCTGCGGCAACTGGTTGGCCTGCGCCACCATGGCGTTACCGGCCTGCTGCAGGATCTGCGCGCGCGACAGGCTAGCCGTCTCGGAGGCGTAGTCGGCATCGACGATGCGGCCGCGCGCGGCGGCCTGGTTCTCCACGGCCGACATCAGGTTGGTCACCACGTTCTCGAAGCGGTTCTGGCGCGCGCCCCAGGTGGCGCGCTGGCTGTTGATCTCGTCGAGTGCGGTGTCGATGGCGGCGATGGCCGACTGGGCGTCGGCCTGGCTGGTGATCTGCATCGTGGGCGTGTCCGTGCCGGTGATGACGGCCGAGCCCGTGACGGCCGTGATGTTGGTGGCGCCTGCCCAGTCGTAGTTGTCGAACGACAGGCGGTCGATCAGGCTGCTGTTGTTGGCGCCGATCTGGAAGTTGTTGGTGCCGGTCGACGCGAGGATGCTGACGCCGTTGAACTGCGTGCCGCCCAGCGTACGCGTCACTTCCTGGGCCATCTGCACGAACTCGCGGTTCAGGCTCACGAGGTCGTCGCTGTTGTTGGTGCCGTTGGCGGCCTGCACGGCCAGCTCGCGCATGCGCTGGAAGATGTCGCCCGTCTTGCCCAGCGCGCCCTCGGCCACCTGGGCCAGCGAGATCGCGTCGTTGGTGTTGCGCATGGCGACGTTCATGCCGCGCACCTGGGTGTTCATGCGCTCGGAGATGGCCAGGCCCGCGGCGTCGTCGCGGGCGGTGTTGACGCGCAGGCCCGAGGACAGGCGCTGGATCGAGGTGGCGAGGTCGCCCTGGCTGGTCTTGAGGTTGCGCTGGGCGTTCAGCGAGATGAGGTTGGTGTTGATGGTGGACATGTGTAGCTCCGAATGGCGATGAATGACCCTAGGCACTTGCCCGGCAGCCGCCGCGACTGCCGATCGAGGGTTCACGCGGCGGTGGCCTGCAACGCCCCCGGCTCGTGGTGGCCCTTGTCGGCCGCCGCTTCACCGGGGAACCCGCCCGGGCCAATCGAAGCTGCCGTGGCACTGCCGCGCTGCCGCTGCCGTGCCGCGACCTCCTGTTGGTCCGGACCCCGCAGCCCCGAACAGGCGACTGCGTTGGGAGGGTTTTCGTCGCGGCGTGTCGAAGCTGATGGCTTGCCGGTCGCGCGAAAAGGGCCGGCGAAGCAGGCTAGTTCAGGCCGATTCAGGCCATTTGCACCCGCCAAGCAAAGAGCCCGCCGGGTGGCGGGCTCGATCCTCTTCATGTCTGCCGGCGTGCTGCCGGCGGCGCGATCAGCGCAGCAACGAGAGCACCTGCTGCGGCAACTGGTTGGCCTGCGCCACCATGGCATTGCCGGCCTGCTGCAGGATGCTGGCGCGCGACAGGCTGGCCGTCTCGGCGGCGTAGTCGGCATCGACGATGCGGCCGCGCGCGGCGGTCTGGTTCTCCACGGCCGACATCAGGTTGGACACCACGTTCTCGAAGCGGTTCTGGCGCGCGCCCCAGGTGGCGCGCTGGCTGTTGATCTCGTCGAGCGCGGTGTCGATGGCGGCGATGGCCGACTGGGCGTCGGCCTGGCTGGTGATCTGCATCGTGGGCGTGTCCGTGCCGGTGATGACGGCCGAGCCCGTGACGGCCGTGATGTTGGTGGTGCCTGCCCAGTCGTAGTTGTCGAACGACAGGCGGTCGATGCTGCTGCTGTTGTTGGCGCCGATCTGGAAGTTGTTGCTGCCGGTTGAAGCGAGGATGCTGACGCCATTGAACTGTGTGCCGCCCAGTGTGCGCGTCACTTCCTGGGCCATCTGCACGAACTCGCGGTTCAGGCTCACGAGGTCGTCGCTGTTGTTGGTGCCGTTGGCGGCCTGCACGGCCAGCTCGCGCATGCGCTGGAACATGTCCCCGGTCTTGCCCAGCGCGCCCTCGGCCACCTGGGCCAGTGAGATCGCGTCGTTGGAGTTGCGCAACGCGACGTTCATGCCGCGCACCTGGGTGTTCATGCGCTCGGCGATGGCCAGGCCCGCGGCGTCGTCGCGGGCGGTGTTGACGCGCAGGCCCGAGGACAGGCGCTTGATCGAGGTGGCGAGGTCGCCCTGGCTGGTCTTGAGGTTGCGCTGGGCGTTCAGCGAGATCAGGTTGGTGTTGATGCTGGACATGAATTGCTCCGAAAGATGATGGTTGACCCTGGGCACTTGCCCGGCAGCCGCCGCGTATGCCCCACGAGGACTCACTCGGCGATGGCCCGCAACGCTCCCGGCCCGTGGCGACCCTGGTCGGGCGCCGCTTCGCCGGGGAACCCGCCCGGGCCAACCGATGCCGCCCTGGCAGTGCCGCGCTGCCGCCGCCATGCCTTGACCGCCTGCTGGTCCGGACCCCGCAGCCCCGATTGCGCAGCTGCGTTGCCGGGTTATCGATCCGGCCTGCCGAAGATTTAGGCCACCAATCACCCTTTTTTCCGATCGTCAGCACAAAAGCGCCGCGCGGAGGGGGCTGTTCGAGGCATCTCCGGGCCCACGGTGGCGGGAACATGCAACGGCACAGCCAAGGCCCGAGGGCCCCTGTGCGGGCCGGTGCCGTTGGGGCCCCGGCCGAGCCCGGAGACCCCATGAACCGCACGATCCACCACGCTCACCCTGCCGAGCGACGCTGGGTGCTCGCCCGGCCCTGCCGCCTGCCCACCGACCGGAGCCCGCGATGAGCGCCGCGGCATCGGCGCGCGGTTCGCGCGATGCGAGCGGTAGCCGCCACTGGCAGGCCGGCCGCGACCTCATGGCGCAGCGCGACTGGGCGGCCGCGGCCAGGTCCTTCGAGAAGGCCACCCTTGCCACGCCGGACGACGCCCTGTACTGGCTGAATCTGGCCAACGCCCGGCGCCATGCCGGCGCCTTCGAGGCCGCCGAGGCCGCTGTACGCCGGCTGCTCGCGCTGGAGCCCGGCCACGTGCTGGGCCAGCAGGTGCTGGGCGACGTGCTGGCCGGCCAGCATCGCTACGCCGAGAGCGCGGCGGTCTTCGCGGCGCTGGAGGCCGGCGGCACCCGAGAACCCGAGACCATGGCGCGTCACGCCAGCATGCTGCTGGCGCTGTGCCGCCCGCGCGAGGCGCTCGACGTGCTGATCCGCGCGCTCGGCGTCAACCCGGGCGTGGCGGCGGTGCACTTGATCATGGCCGACGCGTTCCGCGACCAGGGCCTCAAGCGCGAGGCCGTGGAGTGCCTGAAGACGGTGCGGGCCCTGCAACCCGCCAACCTCGAGGCCCTGAACCAGCTGTCGTTCGAGAAGCGCTTCGTCGCCGACTGGAGCGATCTCGACGCCGACATCGAGACCATCGCGCAAGGGCTGTCGGAAAGCCCGCAGCAGCGTCCCCGCGTCGTGGCCGCCTTCGGCACCCTGTCGCTGCCCCTGCCGGCGACTTTGCAGCGGGTGGCGGCGGCGCAGGAGTCTGCGGCCTTCGAGGCCAACGCGCGGCCGCTGCCGCTGTTGGACGAAGCCGCGCGCGCAAAGCGTGCGGCGCGTGCCCGCGTGCGCGTGGGCTTCGTCAGCTACGACTTCCGCGAGCACCCCGTGTCGCAGCTGCTCGTGGAGGTGCTGGAGCAGATGGACCGCAGCCGCTTCGAGCTGGTGCTTTACAGCAGCGGCCCCGACGACGGCACGCCGCTGCGGGCGCGCGTCGCCGCCGCGGCCGACCGATTCGTGGACATCCGCGGCCAGTCCGACGCCGACGCCGCCGCGCGCATTCGCGCCGACGAGATCGACCTGCTGGTGGACCTGGCCGGGCACACCCGCGGCCGCCGCCTGGGCGTGTTCGCCGCGCGGCCCGCGCCGCTGCAGCTGGGCTACCTCGGCTACCCGGGCACGACGGGCGCGAACTTCATCGACTACTTCGTGGGCGACGCCATCGCCGCGCCGCTGGCGCACGAGGCGCAGTTCAGCGAGCGCATCGTGCAGCTGCCCGGCTGCTTCCAGCCCAACGGGCGCTGGCGCCCGCTGCCGCAGCCCATGACGCGTGCCCAGGCCGGCCTGCCCGATGACGCCTTCGTGATGTGCACGTTCAACCACACCTACAAGATGGGCCCGCAGGCCTTCGACGCCTGGTGCCGCGTGATGCGCCGCGTGCCGCGCGCGGTGCTGTGGATCCGGGAGAGCAACCGCCAGCTGCACGGCAACGTGCGCCGCGAGGCTGCGCTGCGCGGCGTCGCGCCCGAGCGCATCGTGTTCGCGCCGCACGTGCCCTACGACGTGCACTTCTCGCGCCTGTCGCTGGCCGACGTCTTCGTCGACACCTGGCCGTACAACGCCCACACCACGGCCGCCGATGCGCTGTGGGCCGGCGTGCCGGTGCTGACGCTGCCGGGCGAGAGCTTCGCCTCGCGGGTGGCGGCCAGCCTGCTGGCGGCCGTCGGCCTGGAGGGCCTGGCGATGGGCTCGGTCGAGGACTACGAGGCCGCGCTGGTGACCATGGCCACGGACCCTGCAGTGCTGCCGGGCCTGCGGGCGCACCTGGTGGACAACCGGCTGCAGCTGCCGCTGTTCGACACCCCGGCGTACACCCGGCGCTTCGAGGCCGCCCTGGCGAAGGTGTGGCGGCGCTGGTGCGAAGGGCGGCCGCCGGAGCACGTGCCCAGCACCGACATCGACTTGCTGCCGCCCCCCGCGACGGCGCCGGCGGCGTGAGGCCGGCACGCTGCCAACGATCACCCCTTGAAGGACCGCGATGACCGAAGTGATGACGATCGAAGCTGCCGAAGCCGAAGCGGCGGCGCCCCATACCCACCCGCAGGCGCAGCCCGGGCGGCCGCTGGATGCCGACCTAGAGGCGATGATCCGCGGGCTGCTGGCGCAGGCTCGCGCGCTGGTCTATGCCTTCCGGCGCGACGGGCACGTGCGGTTCATGTTCTCGCTGCTGGAGTTGCGGCGGGGTTTCGCGGCCATGCTGGCCGATCTGCCTGACGATGCGTTCGCGGCCGCCTGGGGCTGCGGGCTGGCCGATCTGCATGCCGTGATTGCGGCTTCCGGGGCGCGACAGATGCCGCCTCAGGCCGATGACCGGGCGCTCATCGAGTCGCTCGACGATGGCCAGGAGCCCACACTGGGCCGTCTGGCCGCGCGTTGGCTGATGGCGCCCGCATCGCGTTGGCCGCTGCCCGCGAACCTGCGGGCGTTGCCGCCCCTGCTGGCCCAGGCCTGGCTCGAGGAACTGCTGCAACCGGTGGAGATCCATCATGAACCCGGCGATGCCGATCGCGACGCGCGCCACCTCATCGCGCTCACGGCGCGCGTGCATGCCGACGTCATGGCCCGGATCGGCGGCAGCGAGCATGACCGGGCGCTGGCGCTGGCGCGACGCTTCAGCGAGCGGCTGAACGCCATCCAGGCCTACTTCTGCAGCGACAACTTGCGTTCCCTCTACGCGCAGCGTGGCGAGCTCATCGCACTGGGCCTGGCTGCCGACGGCATCCCGGTGCTGCACGGCCGGGCGCCGCGCCTGGGCAAGGCGGCGAACGGCCGGCTGCGGCTGGGCGTGCTGGCTCAGCACTTCCTGCCGCAGACGGAGAGCTGGTTCACTTTCTCGCACCTGAATGCGCTGGATCGCAGCCGCTTCGACATCACGCTGTATGCGATGCAGTGGACGGGGCACCCGCTCGAGAAGTTGTTCCTGTCGCGCGTGGATCGCGTCAAGGTGCTGCCTGCCGGCAACACCGGCGTGCACGTTGAGCTGCTGCGCAGCGAGCAGCTCGACGTGCTGATGCTGGCCACCAATGCCACCGCAGTGACCAACGCCACCGCCCGGCTCGCCGCCTGCCGCATGGCGCCCTTGCAGGTGGCGACGGTCGCCTCGCCGGTCACCACCGGCGGCACGCAGGTCGACGTGCTGCTCAGCGCTGCCTGGAACGAGGCCGCGCCTGACGCCCGCGAGCACTACACAGAGCACCTTGAATTGCTTGAGGGCTCGGTGAACTACTACGCCTACCAGCACGACCACGAGGAGGCCACGATCGAGGTCGACCGTGCGTCGCTGGGGCTGGCAGCCGATGCCTGCGTGCTGTTCTCGGGTGCCAACTTCTTCAAGCTGGTTCCGGAGCAGACGCGCACCTGGATGAGACTGCTGCAGCGCCTGCCGGACGCCGTGCTGGTGCTGATGCCCTTCAACCCGAACTGGAGCAACTCCTACCAGCGCATGCCGTTCCTGCTGCGGCTGCAGCAGGAGCTGGCCGAGCACGGGCTGGCGCACGACCGGGTCAAGGTGATCGACCCGGTGCCCACCCGTGCCGACGTGCACCGCATCCTGGCCCTGGCCGATGTGTACCTGGATCCGTTCCCGTTCTCGGGCGCCTGTTCGCTGATCGATCCGCTCACGGTGGGCGTGCCACCCGTGGTGCGCCGTGGTCGAGTCGGCCGGTCGCAGCATGGCGCCTCGCTGATGACGTTGGTGGGACTGCAATCGCTGGTATGCGACGACGACGAGCGGTACCTGGCCACGGCCGAGCGCCTGGCCACCGACCCCGCCGAGCGGCAGCGCGTGCGCTCGATCCTGCAGGAGGCAGCCAGCCGCCCCGTCCCGCCCTGGCTGGACACGGCCGGCTTCTCGCAACGGGTGGGCGCCTCGCTGGAGCGGCTGGTGGCCCGTCAGCGGGCGCGCTACGCGGGCTTGGCGGAAATGCCGCGCCAGGAACTGCTGGCGCGGCTGCAGGCATGGGCCGACGAGGCCGTGCCCCGGCGCGCCGACCTGCGGCTGCTGACCGACAGCGCGCTGGTCGCGTCGCTGGTGCTGCCCTACTTCGAGTCGCTGGGCGAGGCCTGCAGCCGGCGGATGATCGACGTCGGCGCCTGCTACGGCACGATGAGCACGCCGTTCCTCGCCGCCGGCTGGAGCGCTGAGCTCTTCGAGCCGGACCCCCAGGCGCGCGAGCGCGCGCGCCGTCAGCTCGCGCCCTGGTCGGGCCAGTGGCGCCTGCACGCCGCGGCGGTGAGTGACCGCGAGGCTGGCGAGGTCCTGTTCCACAAGGCGGAGGTCGACGGGCTCTCGGGCCTTGGCGCGTCTCCCTTCAGCGCCACCGCGCAGACCCTCAGGGTGCCCTGCGTGCGCCTGGACGCCTTCTGCCGCGAGCAGGGCATTGGCGAGGTCGACTTCGTCAAGATCGACGCCGAGGGTTTCGACTTCGACGTGCTGAACTCCATGGACCTGGCCGCTCAGCGGCCGAAGCTGGTCATGGTCGAGTACGGGACCCACTTCCCGCAGCAGCCGGCCGAGGTCGTGCGGGCCGCGATCCGGCGCATGGCCGACGCGGGGTGGGATGCCGTGGTGTTCGACTGCGTCGAGGACGGCCAGTTCGCCCGGGGGCGCTGGGTCCATCGGCTGCAGCGCATCGTGTTCACGGGCGACACCGATTCGGAGCATCTCGGATTCGGCAACGTCGTGTTCTACCGTCGCGACGATGCAGCCTTCCTGCTGTCTGTCGCCTCACTGCTGGAGTCGTGCCGGCCGGCGTCCGAGGTGTGGGCGGCTGACTGATCGACCGCGGGGGGCCGGCTTCGGCCGGCCTTCGTCAGGGAGCGCCGCGAAGCAGGCGCAGGTCGTGCTCCACCATCTCGGCCATCGCGTCCCGCAGCGTGTGCGAGCGGCGCCAGCCCAGCACCGCCTCGGCCTTGTGCGGCCGGCCGACCAGCGCCGGCACCCGCCGGTCTTCGCGCCCCGTCGTGAAGCGGCGCCAGTCGAGCGATACGTGCTCGAAGGCCAGAGCGACCAGCTCGGACACGGTGTGCAGTTGGCCCGAGGCGAGCACGAAGTCCCCGCCCTCGGGCTGGTCTGCCATGCGCAGCAGGGCGTCGACCACGTCGTGCGCGCTGCACCAGTCGGTGCGCGCGCCCAGGTTCAGCAGTTGCAGGTCCACCGGCTGCCCGAGCGCTGCCGCCGCGGCGGCCATGGACACCTTGCGCGAGACGAAGGCCGGCCGGCGCAGCGGCGACTCGTGGTTGAACAGGACGGCCACGCTGGCGCGCAGGCCGAAGTCCCTGCGCAGGGCGCCCAGCAGCGCCGAGCCCCAGGCCTTGGTGTGGCCGTAGAAGGTGGCGGGGCAGGTCGGCGTGGCCTCGTCCACCACGACGTCGGCCTCGGGCGCCCGGTACATCTGGCTGGAGGCTGCCAGCACCAGGTGCCCAGGTTGCGGCTGCGCGAGCAATGCGAACGCCAGGGCGCGCGTGGCCTCGAAGTTCACCGCCACCATCGCCTCGTGCGTGGCCGGCAGTGCCTGGCGGCCCGATTCCTGCGTGGCGTGGTGCTGCGCGGCCATGTGAAACACCTGCGAGGGCCGCAGCTCGCGCACCAGGGCAGCCAGCGCCGCGGCGTCGCGCAGGTCGAGCTCCACCGTCCGCTGTCGCGACAGCCCCGCCGGCGAGGGCGATCCCGGCCTGACGACGCCGACGACGTCGAGCCCGCGCTCGACCAGCCGCGCTGCCAGCAGGCGTCCGTCCTGCCCTGCGGCGCCGGTGATCAGGGCGGTGCTCATGCCGGGTTGTGCGCTTAGGCGGGTTTCAGACGATCTCGATCTCGGGGAAGGGGAAGATCAGCTTGCCGCCCCGGAGCAGGAACTCCCGCTCGCGCGCCACGATACCGGCCTTGAAGTGCCAGGGCAATACGAGCAGGTAGTCGGGCTGCTGGGCCCGCGCCTCGGCCTCCGAGATGATGGGGATGTGCGAGCCCGGCGTCAGTCGGCCGAACTTGTCGGGGTTGACTTCGGCGATGGCCGGGATGTCCTGTCGCGTGAATCCGCAGAACTGGAGAAGGACGTTGCCCTTGGTCGAGGCGCCGTAGCCCAGAACCTTGCGGCCCGAGTCGTTGAGCGAGCGCACCAGGCGCTGCAGATCCTGCCGGTGGCGGAACACGCGCTCCTCGAACTCGCGATAGGGCCGCGGGGTGTTCAGGCCCATGCGGTCTTCCTGGTGCAGCAGCCAGTCGATCACGGCGCGGTTCGCCGGGAACTCCTGCGAAGCCCGGTGGGTGGCCGTGACGGCGAAGCTGCCGCCGTTGACGCCGTTGGTGACGACGTCGACGATCTTCAGGTCGGCCGCATCGAGCATGCGCTCGATGGTCGCCAGCGTGTAGTACTCCAGGTGCTCGTGGCAGATCGTGTCGTAGGAGTTGGTGCGCAGCATCGACGGCATGTAGCTCTGCTCGAAGTGCCAGACGCCGTCCCGGGCCAGGATCGAGGCCACCTCGCGGGCGAAGCTGATGGGCGACTCCAGGTCGTAGAGCATCGCGATCGAGGTCACGATGCGCGCATCGCGACGGGTCACGCGCCGCAGGGCGTCGGCCGAGAAGAAGTCGGGCACCAGTTGCACCTCCGGGGGGTAGTACTCCCGGAATTTGGCTCCCGTGGGGTCGATGCCCACACGCAGCAGGCCTGGCGACGAGTACGACTTCAGCGTCGTGCCGTCGTTGCTGCCGATGTCGACCACCAGTTCGTCGGGGCGCGGCTTCACCAGCCGCTCCAGCCACCGCACTTTGTCGGCCAAGTGCTGCACCATCGAGCCGTTCAGGCCCGATCGGTAGCCGTAGTTGTCGCCGTACATCTCCTGGGGGTCGTAGGAGTGCGCCAACTGCAGCAGGCCGCTGTCTGGCGCCCACACCAGTTGCAGCGGCCCTCGGGTGACCGGTTCGTCGGCATGCCGTGGGAAGACGCCGGTCAGGCTTTGCTCGCCGAGGTCGAGCACCGGAATCAGGTGGCGCTGCCCACCCAAGCGGCAGGCCTCGAGGGTGGTGTAGGTCCCCATGGATCGATCCCGTTCGTGTTGCAACGGAATGAGACTAGGGTCAGCGCCGCCTTCCCGATGCGGCGATCAGGGCCCCGCCGGCCCGCCAGTTCGGGGCATCGCGGGTGTGCAGCGCGTGACTGGCGCCGTCGCGCGGCGCCAGGCTCAGCGGCCGGGCGGCCGCCCAGCCCCCAGGCGCCCCTCCGACCGCGCCACCAGGTAGACGAACAGGTCCATCACGTGGACATCGACCACCGGCTCGCCCTGCCAAGCGGGCATGGCCAGCGCGCCGCGGCGGCGCTCGACGACGTCGTCGACCAG
>JBILSW010000037.1:0-11953 GCA_044371895.1 Rubrivivax sp. | reverse complement strand
GACCGCCCGCCGCCTCGCCCTGGTGTTCGTCTTGACCCATAGCCCAGAGTAAGCCAGTTGCATGCCAAACGGCAAGACTGGCGCGGGGAAAAACTCTCACGCTCTCAGCCGGTGACCAGATCCTTCACCTGCTGCAGCGCGGTCGGGTCCTCGATGGTGGTGAGGTCGCCGGGGTCGCGACCCTCGCACACGGCCTGGATCGCGCGGCGCAGCAGCTTGCCGCTGCGCGTCTTGGGCAGCACGGTCACGAAGCGAACGCGGCTGGGCCGCGCCACGGCGCCGAGCTGCTCGTCCACCACCTTGAGGATCGCGCCCTCGAGCTTGAGCGCCGCCTCGGGCGTGGCCGCGAGCGAGGCGTCCTTCAGCACCGCGAAGGCCATCGCCACCTGGCCCTTGAGCGCGTCGGCCACGCCCACCACGGCCACCTCGGCCACGGCGGGGTGGCTGGAGATGCTCTCCTCGATCTCGCGCGTGCCCAGCCGGTGCCCGGCCACGTTGATGACGTCGTCGGTGCGGCCGAGGATGAAGAAGTAGCCGTCCTCGTCGCGGATGCCCCAGTCGAAAGTACTGTAGACCATGCGGCCCGGCACGCTCTTCCAGTAGGTGTTGACGAAGCGCGCGTCGTCGCGCCACACGGTCTGCATGAAGCCCGGCGGCAGCGGGCCTTCGATGACGACCACGCCCTTCTGGTTCGGGCCGGTGATGTTCTGGCCGGTTTGCTCGTCGACGAGCTTGACGTCGTAGCCCGGCATCGCGATGCCGGGGCTGCCGAACTTGCTGCGCTGCGGCTCCACGCCGTTGGCCACGGTGAGGATCGGCCAGCCGCTCTCGGTCTGCCAGTAGTTGTCGATGATGGGCTTGCCCAGGGCCCCGGCGATCCAGGCCGCCGTGGGCTCGTCCAGCGGCTCGCCGGCCAGGTACAAGGCGCGCAGGCTGCTCAGGTCGTGGCGCGTCAGCGCATCCGGATCCTGCTTCTTGAGCACCCGCACTGCGGTGGGGGCCGAGAACATCGCCGTGACCTTGTACTTCTCGACCAGGCTCCACCAGATGGCGGCGTCGGGCCGGGTGGGCAGACCCTCGTAGAGGACGGTGGCCATGCCTGCGATCAGCGGCCCGTAGACGATGTAGCTGTGGCCCACGACCCAGCCGATGTCGGAGGTGCTGAAGTAGGTCTCGCCGGGGCGGCCCATGAAGATCTGTTCCATGCTGGCGGCCAGCGCCACGGCGTAGCCGCCGGTGTCGCGCTGCACGCCCTTGGGCCGGCCCGTGGTGCCGCTGGTGTAGATCGTGTAGCTGATGGCCGTGCTGTCCAGCCACACCACCGGCACCTGCGCGCCGGCGTGGCGCGCGCGCTCGGCCGCGTAGTCCAGGTCGCGGCCGGCGCTGCGCTCCATCGGGGCCAGGCCACGGTCGACCATCAGCACCTTGGGCACCTTGTGGGCAGACAGGCGCAGCGCCTCGTCGAGCAGCGGCTTGTAGGGCACGACCTTGCCGCCGCGGCTGCCGGCGTCGGCGCTGACCACCAGCACGGGCTCGGCGTCCTCGATGCGCGTGGCCAGGCTCACGCTGGCGAAGCCGCCGAACACCACCGAGTGCACGGCGCCGATGCGGGTGCAGGCCAGCATCGCGAAGACGGCCTCGGGGATCATGGGCATGTAGATGAGCACGCGGTCGCCCTGCTTCACGCCCTGGGCCTGCAGGATGGCGGCCATGGTCTGCACCTCGGCCTGCAGTTCGCTGAAGCTGTAGGCCTTCTCCTGGCCCACCTCGGTGGACACCCAGATCAGCGCGTTCTGGCTGCCGCGCACGGCGGCGTGGCGATCGACCGCGTTGTGGCACAGGTTGGTGGTGCCGCCCTCGAACCAGCGGGTGAAGGGCGGGTTGTCGTGGTTGCAGATGCGGCGGGGCGGCGTCTGCCAGTCGATGCGCCGAGCCTGCTCGGCCCAGTAGGCGTCGCGCTCGGCCAGCGAGCGGCGGTGCAGGTCGGCGTAGCGGGTGGGGGCATTCATCGGGCTCGTCTCCTGGTGTTCGGCGCTGCGCGCGGGCATCGTGGCGCCGGGGCGGCGCGTGCGGCAGTCAGGGATTGTCCGGATGAACGGCTTGCAGGGCACTGACGCCGCGGGGCCGCCGGCCCGGGGCTGCCCGGTCCCGCTGCTATGCTGCGCCGCCCATGCCGACCTGCCCTCCTGCCCGGCGTTCGCTGCGCGCGCTCTGCGCGGGCGCTGCCGTGCTGGTGGCGGCATCGGCTGCCGCCCAGCCCGGCGCACCGCCGGCACCGTCTACGGCCGCTTCCGCACCCGCCGCGGGCGATGCCGTGCTGGACCTGCTGCGCGAGCGTGGCCTGCTGTCTTCCCCGGGCCCGCTGGAAGCCACGCGCTTCGTGCGCCAGGTGCGCGAGACGGCCTCGGAGCTGGTGATGACGGCGATGAACTTCCTCGGCGTGCCCTACCGCCGTGGCGGCAACAGCGCCGACCAGGGCTTCGACTGCAGCGGCTTCACGCGCCACGTATTCGAGCACAGCATCGGCCTCGTGCTGCCTCGCCGCTCCCACGAGCAGGCCCAGCATGCCGGCCTGCTGCCCGTGCGGCGCGAAGAGCTCAAGCCCGGAGACCTGGTGTTCTTCAACACCATGCGCCAGGCGTTCTCGCATGTCGGCATCTACGTCGGCGACGGCCGCTTCATCCACGCGCCGGCCACAGGCGGCGAGGTGCGCGTCGAGGACATGCGTGCCGCCTACTGGCAGCGGCGCTTCAACGGCGCGCGCCGCGCCACGGCGGCGGAGCCACCCGCCGAACCCGCGCTGCCCGCCACCGCCACCACCTCCGCGGGCCGCCCCTGACGACGCCAGGCCGCGCCCGCGCGGCACAATCGGCGGCCATGGGTGAGTCCGTCATTCCGCTGGCCGACCTGCGCACGCGCGCCAAGCCTGCGCGCATCCCGGCGCAGCCGATCCCCGCCACCGGCCTGCTCGCCGACCGGCTCGGCCGGCCGCTGCGCGACCTGCGCATCTCGGTCACCGACCGCTGCAACTTCCGCTGCAGCTACTGCATGCCCAAGGAGGTGTTCGACCGCGACTACCGCTTCCTGCCGCAGGCCGATCTGCTGAGCTTCGAGGAGATCGCGCGCATCGCGCGGTTGTTCGTGGCGCATGGCGTGTGCAAGCTGCGGCTGACGGGCGGCGAGCCGCTGCTGCGCAAGGGCCTGGAAGCGCTGATCGCGCAACTGGCGGCGTTGCGCACGCCGGCAGGCGAGCCCCTGGACATCACGCTCACCACCAATGGCACGCTGCTGGCCCGCAAGGCACTGGCGCTGCGCGAAGCAGGGCTGAAGCGCGTGACGGTGAGCCTGGACGCGCTGGACGACGCCATCTTCCGGCGCATGAACGACGTCGACTTCCCGGTGGCCGACGTGCTGGCGGGCATCGACGCCGCGCTGGCCGCCGGCCTGGCGCCGGTGAAGGTCAACATGGTCGTCAAGCGCGGCACCAACGACCACGAGATCGTGCCGCTGGCGCGCCAGGTGCGCGAGCGCTTCGGCCCTGGCGTGGTGCTGCGCTTCATCGAGTACATGGACGTCGGCGCCACCAACGGCTGGCGGCTCGACGAGGTGCTGCCCTCGGCCGAGGTGCGAGCGAGGCTGCATGCCGCCTTCCCGCTGGCGAAGCTGCCGCCGGCCGCCCCCGGCGAGACGGCCGAGCGCTGGCGCTACGCCGATGGCGGCGGCGAGGTCGGCTTCATCAGCAGCGTGACGCATGCCTTCTGCGGCGACTGCAACCGCGCCCGCCTGTCCACCGAGGGCAAGCTGTTCCTGTGCCTGTTCGCCACGCGCGGGCACGACCTGCGCGCCCTGCTGCGCGGCGGCGCCTCCGACCAGGACATCGCCAGCGCCATCGGCCTGGTCTGGCAGGAGCGCGAAGACCGCTACTCCGAGCTTCGCGGCTCCGGGGCCGCCGAGCCGGGCAGCGGCGAGCGGCGCATCGAGATGCACTACATCGGCGGGTAGGTGTCCGGGCCTGGCCGGCGCCGGGCTCAGTCGGCGTGGCCGGGGGCGTGCTTGAGGTCGTCGTCGGCCGGCGTCGTGATCTCGCCCGGCGTGCCCTTGCGCGCGAACAGCGTGTAGACCGTGGGTACGACGAAGATCGTCAGAAGCGTTCCCAGCGACATGCCGCCCACGATGACCCAGCCGATCTGCTGGCGGCTCTCGGCCCCCGCGCCGGTGGCCAGCGCCAGCGGCACCGCGCCCAGCACCATCGCGCCGGTGGTCATCAGGATGGGCCGCAGCCGCATGCTCGAGGCCTGCACCACCGCCTCCATCACGGTGCGGCCCTGCTGGCGCAGCTGGTTGCTGAACTCCACGATCAGGATGCCGTGCTTGGTGATGAGGCCGATCAGCGTGATCAGGCCGATCTGCGAATACACGTTCAGCGTGCCGCCTGTGAGCCTCATGGCCAGCAGCGCGCCCAGCATCGACAGCGGCACGCTGAGCAGGATGACGAAGGGATCGATGAAGCTCTCGAACTGCGCCGCCAGCACGAGGAAGATGAACAGCAGCGCCAGCACGAACACCAGGCCCAGCGCGCCGCTGGAGGCCTTGAACTCGCGGCTCACGCCGTTGAGCTCGGTGGCGTAGCCCGGGGGCAGCACCCGCGCCGCGGTGTCGTCGACGAACTTCAGCGCCTCGCCCAGCGAGTAGCCGGGCTGCAGGTTGGCGGCGATCGTGACGCTGCGGCGCTGGTTGAAGTGGTTCAGTTCGCGCGGGCTGACGGCCTCGCGCAGGCTCACCAGGCTGGACAGCGGCACCATGGTGTCGTTGCGGCCGCGCACGAAGATCCGCTCAATGTCCTCGGGCGTAGTCCGCCCGCTGGCCGCGGTCTGCACGAGCACGTCGTACTGGTCGGCGTCGCGCTTGTAGCGCGTGACAACGCGGCCGCCGAGCATGGTCTCGACCGTGCGCGCCACGCTCTCCACGCTCACGCCCAGGTCGGCGGCGCGGGCGCGGTCGACGTCCATGAAGACTTCGGGCTTGTTGAGCTCCAGGTCCATGTCGGGCTGCAGGATGCCAGGGTTCTTCGCCATCTCGGCCAGCATCTGCTGGCCGACGCGGGCCATGGCGTCGTAGCTGTCGCCGCTGATGATCACCACCTCCAGCGGTCGCGAACGGAAACTCTGGCCAAGGCTGGGCGGCGTCACCGGGAACGCGTTCACTCCGGGCAGCCCCATCAGCCGCGGCATCAGCTCGCGCTGCAACTGCTGCGTGGTCTTGTCGCGGTCCTCCCAGTCAACGGTGCGGAACACGCCGAACGCGCTGGACACCTGGCCGCCGCCGATGAACAGGAAGCGGCGGTCGAACTCGGGGAACTGCGCGCCGATGGCATCGATGGCGTCGAGATAGCGCGCGGTGTACTCAAGCGTGGCGCCGTCGGGCGCGCGCACGGGCATCGAAATGACGCCGCGGTCCTCGTAGGGGGCGAGCTCGCTCTTGGTGGTGGTGAACAACCACCAGCTCGCGCCGGCCGACGCCAGCATCATGCCGACGATCAACCAGCGCCGCTGCAGTGTCCAGGCCAGGACACGGCCATAGCCGTCGGCCAGGCCCGTGAGCAGCCCCTCCATGCCGCGGTCGAAACGGCTGGGCTTCGGGTTGTGGCGCAGCAGCTTGCTGCACATCATCGGCGTCAGCGTCAGCGCCACGAAGCCACTGACCAGCACGGCGCCGGCCAGCGTGAGGGCGAACTCGCCGAACAGGCGCCCCGTGCGCCCCGGCGTGAAGGCCAGCGGCGCGAACACCGCGGCCAGCGTCAGCGTCATGGCCACGACGGCGAAGCTGATCTCGCGGATGCCCTTGATGGCCGCCTGGAAGGGCTTCATGCCCTCCTCGACGTGCCGGTAGATGTTCTCGAGTACGACGATGGCGTCGTCGACCACCAGGCCGATGGCCAGCACCAGCGCCAGCAGCGTCAGCGTGTTCACCGTGAAGCCGGCCAGCGCGATGAGCGTGAAGGCGCCGATCAGGCTGACCGGGATGGTGACCAGCGGAATGATCGACGCGCGCAGCGTGCGCAGGAACACGAACACCACCAGCGCCACCAGCACCACGGCCTCGGCCACGGTGGTGTAGACGGCCTTGACCGAACGGTCGATGAACACGCTCAGGTCGTTGGCCTGGATCACCGTCACGCTGGGCGGCAGGTCACGCTGGATCTGCGGCATCAGCGCGCGCACGCCGTCGGCCACCTCGATGGGGTTGGCCGTGGCGTTGCGGATGATGCCGGTGCTGACGCTGGGCACGCCGTTCAGGCGCACGCGGCTGCGCTCGCTCTGCGGACCCTCCTGGATGCGAGCGACGTCGCGCAGGCGCACGGTGTAGCCGTTCACCGTCTTCAGCGCCACCTGCTCGAACTCGCTGACGCGGATGAGGTCGGTGCGCGCCGTGACACTGAACTCGCGTTGCGCGCTCTCGATGCGGCCAGCGGGCACCTCCAGGTTCTGGCGGCGCAGCGCGTCCTCCACGTCCTGCACGGTCAGGCGGTAGGCGGCGAGGCGGTCGGGGTCGAGCCAGACGCGCATCGCGAAGCGGCGGTCCCCGCCCAACTGCACGTCGGCCACGCCGGGCACCGTCTGCAGGCGCGGCTTGACGACGCGGTTGATCAGGTCGGTGAGCTCCAGCGTGCTCATGGTCTCGCTGGTGTAGGCCAGCCAGATGGTCGGCGTGGCGTCGGCCTCGACCTTGCTGATGACGGGCTCGTCCACCGCCGCGGGCAGACGGCCGCGCACGCGGGCGACGCGGTCCCGCACCTCGGCGGCGGCGGTGTCCGGGTCCTTGCTCAGGCGGAAGCGCACCGTGATCTGGCTGCTCTCGGTGCGCGAGATTGAGGTCATGATGTCGACCCCGTCGATGCCGGCGATCGAGTCCTCCAGCGGCTTCGTGACCTGGCTCTCGATGACCTCCGAGCTGGCGCCCAGCAGACGGGTGTTGACGTTGACCAACGGCTCGTCGATGCGCGGGTACTCGCGCACGCTGAGTTGCTGGAACGACACCAGGCCGACCAGCACCAGCAACAGCGACATCACGGTGGCCAGCACCGGGCGGCGGATCGAGGTTTCCGAGAGCTTCATCGCGTGAGCACCGCGCCCGCAGCCGATGCCGCGGCGGGGGCGGGGCTGCCCCCGGGCTTGCCCGCAGTTCCGGCGCCGGCGCCGCGTGCGCCGGGGTTGGCCAGGTCGATCACCCGCACCGGCAGCGCATCGCCGCGCAACAGGCGGCCGTGGCCGGCAGTCACCACGGTGTCGCCGGCAGACAGCCCCTGGGTGATCTCCACCTGCCCCGGGAGGCGCAGCCCGATGCGGGCCTCCAGGCGCTGCGACACCTTCTGCCCGTTGTGACCGTCGACAACCTTGAAGAGGAACTGCCGGACGCCCACTGGCACGAGGGCTTCCTCCGGCACGACCACGGCCCCTTCGCGAACCGCGAACACCACGCGCGGCCTCGCGAACATTCCGGGGCGCAGCACCGCGCCGGGGTTGGCCACCTGGGCCAGCACCTGCAGCGCGCGGCCGTTGGCATCGACCTGCACATCGAGGGCCTGCACTCGGCCCTTGAAGCTGCGGCCGGGGATCGCGTCCACCGTCAGGTCCACGGCCTGGCCGGGGCGCACGCGGTCGGCGTATCGCTCGGGCAGCGCGAAGCGCACGGTCATCGCACTCAGGTCCTCGAGGGGCACGATGTCGGCCCCGTCGCGCACGTAGTCGCCCTCGTTCACCAGCTTCAGGCCCGCCGTGCCGTCGAAAGGCGCCAGCACGCGCATGCGCTGCACCTGGGCCTGGGCCAGCGCCACCTGGGCCTCGGCCACCTGCAGCGCGGCGGCGTTCTGGTCCACCGCGCTGGCGCTGACGAAGTTCTGCGCCAGCAACTCGCGGCTGCGCTGCAGGTTGGTCCGCGCGATGCTGGCCTGCGCCTCGGCCTGCTTCAGCTGCGCCTGCTGCAGCGTGTCGTCGAGTTGCACGAGCAACTGGCCCCGGCGCACCCGGGCGCCATCGGTGAAGCCCAACTTGGCGATGCGGCCGCTGACCTCAGGGCGCACCATCACGCCCTGCACCGAGCGCAGCGAGCCCACGGCCTGCACGTCGTCGGTGAGCGTGAGCACCCGCGCGCGCGCCACCTCCACCGACGCCGGGCCGCCGGGGCCACCTGGTCCCCCGCCGCCCGGACCCCGCGGGGCCCCCGGCGCGGCCGGGCCCTGCCCAGCAGCCCCCGGGGCAGCCGACTGCAGCGGCTTGGCGGTGGTCGAGGAGGGTTGCTGCCACCACCAGGCCATGCCCGCTGCCAGCGCCAGGCCGAGCACGGCCACCACGGTATGGATCTTCTTCAACGCCGTTCTTTCGCAAGGTTCAAGCAGCCCCGCCCCTGGGGCAGGCCGCTGCCATGGTCCGGCCCTCGGCCGGGCGCCGCGCTGGGCAGCCCTTCACTCCGGCCCGGCAGGCAGGTAGCAACTGGCGATCGTAGCGGCTGCCGGACCCGCGCGCCGGGTTCAGGCCACGGAGTCGGCGCCGCGGTTCGCCAGTCGATCGGCCCGCTCGTTGCCGGGGTCACCAGCATGGCCCCGGACCCAGCGCCACTGCACGCGGTGGCCGGCGTTCAGCGCATCGAGCCGCTGCCACAGCTCGATGTTCTTCACCGGCTTGCCGTCGGCCGTGCGCCAGCCGCGTGCCTTCCAGCCGCGGATCCAACTCGTGATGCCATCCTTCACATAGCTGCTGTCGGTGTAGATCGTCACCCGCGAGGGCCGCTTCAGCGCCGTCAGCGCCTCGATCACGGCGGTCAGCTCCATGCGGTTGTTGGTGGTCTGTCGCTCGCCGCCGAACAGCTCGCGCTCGTGCTCGCCGCTCCTGAGCCACGCACCCCAGCCGCCGGGGCCGGGGTTGCCGCGGCACGCGCCATCGGCGTAGATCACGATCTCGGGACTGCCGTCGTCGTTCATGGAGACTCGGTCCCGGCCAGCGTGCGCTGGCGGTTGGCGACCACGGCGGTGGCAGTGGCGCCCCGGCGCCGCGCCGTCTTCAGCAGGCCCACAAGGCGCATGCCGCGCACGCGCTTGACGGCCACCACCTGGTACACGGCGCCCAGCACCGGCCACCAGTGCTCGCCGACGGACTCCATCCAGTCCCAGCGCTGCAGCCAGGCATTGCTCCTCAGCGGCGGACGCCAGCAGCCGAACTGTCCGGCCTCGACCTCGAAGCTCAGCAGGCGAAGCCAGTCGCGCAGCCGCCAGTAGCCGATGAACTCTCCGCTGCTGGGCAGGTAAAGCGGCTCGCGCCGACCCAGCCCGAGCCCGCGGCGCGCATGACCGGCCCGCTGACGCAGACCCCACAGACTGGCCGGGTTGAGCCCGGTGATGACGACGCGGCCTTCGGGCACGAGCACGCGCTCCACCTCGCGCAGCGTCTCGTGCGGGTCGCGCGCCAGTTCCAGCGTGTGCGGCAGCACCAGCAGGTCGACGCTCGCCGACGGAAAGGGCAGCGCGTCGTACTCGCAATGCAGCGCGATGGCCATTGCGGCGCCGACGGGCGGGGCATCGCTGGCCACCCAGCGGTGGGGCATGCGGTTGTTGCGCAGGGCATCGAGCGCCGGCAGTCCCAACTGCACGGCGTGGTAGCCGAAGATATCGGCCACGGCCTCGTCCATGCGCCGCTGTTCCCAGGTCAGCAGCACCTCGCCAGGCGGGGACTTCAGCCAGGACCCCAACTCTATAATCGTCTTCTCTCGCGTCATGAAACTGCTTGCGCTGCCCGCCTTCGCCGACAACTACATCTGGATGGTGCATGACGAGGCCCGCGCCTTCGTCGTGGACCCCGGCGACGCGGCCCCTGTCATCGAGGCGCTTCGCACCCGTGGGCTGCAGCTGGCGGGCATTCTAGTGACGCACCACCACCCCGACCACGTCGGCGGCATCGGCGCCTTACGCGGCCTGCTCACCGAAGGCAACGGCGTGGTCCATGGGCCCTCGCGCGAGCGCATTCCCGAGCCCTTCGTGCCGATGGGGGGCGGCGACACCTTCGCGCTGCTGGGCCTGCGACTGGCCGTGCTTGACGTGCCCGGGCACACCGCCGGGCACATCGCGTACTTGCAGCAGGGCGTCGCGGCCGCGCCGTTGCTGTTCTGCGGCGACACGCTGTTCTCGGCCGGCTGCGGCCGCCTGTTCGAAGGCACGCCGGCGCAGATGGCGGCCTCGCTCGCGGCGCTGGCGGCCCTGCCCGACGACACGCGCGTGTGCTGCACGCACGAGTACACGCTGTCCAACCTGCGTTTCGCCGCGGCGGTGGAGCCTGCCAACGACGACATCGCCGCGCACGTGCGGCACTGCGAGGCGCTGCGCGCGGCAGGCCTGCCGACGCTGCCGTCCACGATCGCGCTGGAGCGCCGCATCAATCCCTTCCTGCGCTGCAGCGAGCCCGCGGTCGTGGCTGCGGCACGGCGCGAGGGCGCGGCGAACGACGAACCCGTGCCCGTGCTCGCCGCCCTGCGCGAATGGAAGAACCGCTTCCGGTGAAGCCCCGGCGTGCCCTGGGTGCTCTGCTCGCGGCGCTGGTCCTCGCGGGCTGCGCGGCACTGCCGGCTGCCGAACCCGCGCCCGCCGCTGCCGCACCGGAACGCGAGCCCGATCGCGCCGAGGCTGCTGCCGGCAATCCTGCGCCGCCCGCCCCCTTGGCAACGCCTGCGCCCTTGGCACTGCCGGCCCCGGCGGCGCTGTCGCTCATGCCCGAGCCGCTGGAGCCGCCGCTCATCGAGGGCGACCGCTCCAGCCTGTGGGACCGCATCCGCGCCCGCATGGCCATCCCAGACCTCGCTGGCGCCCGCGTGGAGCGCTGGGAGCAGTACTACGCCCGACGGCCCGACTACGTGGCGCGCATGGTCGAACGCGGCAGCCTGTACCTTTACCACGTGGTCGAGGAGGTCGAACGGCGCGGCCTGCCGGCCGAGCTGGCGCTGCTGCCCTTCATCGAGAGCGCGTTCAACCCGGAAGCCCTGTCGCGCGTGCGCGCCTCGGGCATGTGGCAGTTCATGCCGGCCACCGGGCGCGACTTCGAGCTGCGCCAGAACCTGTTCAGGGACGACCGGCGCGCCGTGATGGCGTCCACCGGCGCCGCACTCGACTACCTGCAGCGCCTGCACGCCCGCTTCGGTGACTGGCATCTCGCTCTGGCGGCCTACAACTGGGGCCAGGGCAACGTGGCGCGCGCGATCGCCTCGAACGAGCGCCGCCGACG
The DNA here is from genome assembly GCA_044371895.1 of Rubrivivax sp. Lineage (GTDB taxonomy): Bacteria > Pseudomonadota > Gammaproteobacteria > Burkholderiales > Burkholderiaceae_C > Rubrivivax. Next base: position 689 of record JBILSW010000037.1, on the reverse strand, counting down.
GCCCACCGATTACCGCAGCCTGGACATGCCGCAGGAGACGCGCGACTACGTGCCCAAGCTGCAGGCGGTGAAGAACATCGTGCTCGACGCCCAGCGCCTGGGCCTGGTCCTGCCACCGCTGGAGAACCACCCCTTCTTCGCCCGCGTGCGCATTGACCGAGACATCGATGTCGGCCTCGCCGCCGAGCTGGCCGAGGTCTCGCTGGCCGAGTTCCGCGCGCTGAACCCGCAGTTCGACAAGCCCGTGATCCTGGCCGCCGGCACGCCCGAGGTGCTGCTGCCCTGGGACCGCGCCCAGCCCTTCCGCGACCGCCTTTCCGCCGCCAGCGGCCCGCTGGCCAGCTGGACGGCCTGGCAGGCGCCGCGCACCATGCCACCGTCCGAGGTCGCGCGAGAGGTGGGCATGCCCGAGGACGAGCTGCGCGAGGTCAACCGCATCCCGCCACGCATGCTGGTTCGCGCAGGCTCGACCCTGTTGGTGACACGCCCGCCCGGCCAGGAGGACGACGTCGCCGCCCATGTGGCGGACCACGGGCAGCTCAGCTTCGCCCCCGACGGCGCAGGACAGCGCCGCCGGACCGTGCGCATCGGGCCCGGCGGCGAGACGGTCGCCTCGGTGGCCCGCCGTCACCGCGTGAGCACCGTGCAGGTGGCGCGCTGGAATGGCGTGAGCACGGGTGCCCGGTTCA
>JBILSW010000036.1:0-11958 GCA_044371895.1 Rubrivivax sp. | reverse complement strand
TGCGCGCGCTGGATCACGTGAGCTTCAGCATCGGGCCCGGCGAGATCCTCGGCGTGGTGGGCGAATCCGGCGCCGGCAAGAGCCTCACCGGCGCGGCCATCATCGGCCTGCTCGAGCCGCCGGGGCACATCGCCGGCGGCGAGATCCGCCTGCGCGGCGAGCGCATCGACAGCCTGGGCGCGGATGCGATGCGCCGCATCCGCGGCAAGCGCATCGGCGCCATCTTCCAGGATCCGCTGACCTCGCTGAACCCGCTGTTCACGGTGGGCCAGCAGTTGGTGGAGACCATCCGCGCGCACCTGCCGCTGTCGGAAGCACAGGCCCGCGACCGCGCCGTCGGCCTGCTGGCGCAGACCGGCATCCCGGCCCCCGAGGCGCGCTTCGGCCAGTACCCGCACCAGTTCAGCGGCGGCATGCGGCAGCGCGTGGTGATCGCGCTGGCGCTGGCCGCCGAGCCCGAGCTGATCGTCGCCGACGAGCCGACCACGGCGCTGGACGTGTCGATCCAGGCGCAGATCATCGCGCTGCTCAAGCGCCTGGCGCGCGAGCGCGGCACGGCGGTGATGCTCGTCACGCACGACATGGGCGTGATCGCCGAGACCTGCGACCGCGTGGCCGTGCTGTATGCCGGCCGGGTGGCCGAGATCGGGCCGGTGGCCGACGTCATCCACCGCCCCGCGCACCCGTACACGCGCGGCCTGATGGGCGCGATCCCGGCCATGGACGAGGACCGCGACGAGCTGCTGCAGATCGACGGCGCGATGCCGCGCCTGAACGCGATGCCCGGCGGCTGCGCCTTCCACCCCCGCTGCCCTGCCGCCACCGGGCGCTGCACGCACGAGCGGCCCGAGCTGATGGCGGCCGGCGCCACGCGCGCAGCCTGCTGGCTGGTGGGCGAAGGCCTGGCGGCAGAGGCCCCTCGATGAGCGCGCCGCCCCTGGTGCAGGTGCGCGACCTGGCCAAGCGCTTCGACGTCTCGGCGCCCTGGCTCAACCGCGTGCTCGAGCGGCTGCCCCGCCAGGTGGTGCACGCCGTCGACGGCGTGAGTTTCGACATCGAGCGTGGCACGACGCTGGCCCTGGTGGGCGAGAGCGGCTGCGGCAAGAGCACAGTGGCGCGACTGCTGGTGGGCCTGGTGGAGCCTACGGCCGGCGCCATCCACTTCGACGGCCAGCCCGTCAGCGGCCCGGCCGGGCTGGAGGGCGCTGCGCGCCGCGCACTGCAGCGACGCCTGCAGATGATCTTCCAGGACCCCTACGCCAGCCTCAACCCGCGCTGGACGGTGGAGGACATCGTGGCCGAGCCGCTGCGCGAGCACGCGCTGGTGGTGGGCGCGGACGCGCGAAGCGCCCGCGTGGCCGAACTGCTCCAGCAGGTGGGCCTGGCGGCGACCGACGCCGCCAAGTACCCGCACCAATTCAGCGGAGGCCAGCGCCAGCGCATCAGCATCGCGCGCGCGCTGGCCACGCAGCCGGACTTCCTGGTCTGCGACGAGCCGACCTCGGCGCTCGACGTCTCGGTGCAGGCCCAGGTGCTGAACATCATGAAGCGGCTGCAGCGGGAACGCGGTCTCACCTACCTCTTCATCAGCCACAACCTGGCGGTCGTGCGGCACGTGGCCGACCGCGTGGGCGTGATGTACCTGGGCCGCCTGGTGGAGGTGGCGCCCAAGCGCGAGCTGTTCGCCGCGCCGCGCCACCCCTACACACGCATGCTGCTCGACGCCATCCCCGACGTGCAGATGAGCGGCCGCGCCCGCACGCCGGTGCAGGGCGAGGTGCCCAACCCGCTGAACCCGCCCGGCGGCTGCAGCTTCCACCCGCGCTGCCCGCACGCCGACGCGCGCTGCCGGGCCGAGCGGCCGGCCCTGGCCACGATCGGCGGCGTGCAGGTGGCCTGCCACGCGGTGCAGGAGGGCAGGCTTCAACCGGTGCCTTGCGCGGCGGCGTGAGGCCGTCACAGCGCCCGGGTGACGCCTTCACGGGACACAGGCGCTCCCTGAGTCGATAAACGCGGCACCGGGCACGCAGCCCGGACAGTCGGCGCCCCGGGCTGACCCGACCCACGAGGAGCCGCGATGACCGACCGCACCGAGACCATCTTCCTGCCGCCACCGGGCCTGGCCAGCCCGAGCGGGTCTGCAGGCACCACCCGGCTGCTCGACCTGCCCTCGCCCGCCCAGCGCGGCCGCTACGCGCTGGCCTACTGGCCGGCGGCGCTGCTGAGCCTGCTCGTGCCGCACCGCCTGGAACCAACCGCGGCCCGCTGGACCTACGCCGCACGCTTCCAGCCCCGGCACGACGACCACGATCGCTGGTGCGAGACCTTCGGGCTCGATGCCCGGGCGACGACCGGGGCGCCCTTCCTCTTCTGCCAGGCCACGGGCACGCTGCTGTACATGCGCCTCTTCGCCGACCTGGGCCTGAACCTGCGCTACCTGTTGCACCTTCGCCACCGCGCCACCAAGACGACGGCGCCCGCTTCGCAGGCGCTCGCAGGGCAGACCGTCTCGGCGCGCGTGGCCGCCGTGTATCGCCTGGGCAGCCGCAAGGCCGTGGTGCAGGTGGCGTCCACGGTGAGCAACGACGAGGGCCTGGTGCTGCTCCACATGCAGGACGACTTCATCGTCCGCGGCTTTCGCCCGGCCCGGCTCGAAGCCCTCGAGCAGCACCCGGCACCGCCCTTCGAAGCGCTGCAGCGCCCGAAGCCCCGCTGGGCCGCGGGCTCGGCGCCCTGGCACGCGCTGTTCGAGGTGGCGCCTGACCTGGGCCGCCGCTACGGCGATCTCAGCGGAGACGCCAACCCGGTGCACACGCGGCACTGGGCGGCCCGACTGTTCGGCCATGCCGAGCCCTTCCTGCAGGGCCTGGCCACGCGCACCTTGATCGTCGGCCACCTGGCGCAGGCCGGCGCTCACATCGACCGGCTCGACCTGCACCTGTGCAGGCCCGTGCCCTGCGGTGCGCGATTGGGCCTGTCGCACGACGGGCAGCGCTTCGAGCTATCGGACGCGCAGGGCGCCAGGCTGCTGGCCTGCGGCCGCTTCGAGGCCCCGCTGCGCTGAACACCTGCCGGCGCGGGCCGGGCACTGCCGGGCCCTGGGGCGCTCAGCGTGCGGGCGGCAGAAGCCGCTCGCGCGCGAACAGGTCGGCCACCGCCTCGCGCTCGCGGATCACGTGCACCGCCTCGCCGTCGAGCATCAGCTCGGCGGCTCGGGGCCGCGTGTTGTAGTTGCTGGCCATCACCATGCCGTAGGCACCGGCCGACAGCACGGCCAGCGTGTCTCCGGGCTGGAGGGCCAGCGCGCGGTCGCGCCCCAGCCAGTCGCCGCTCTCGCACACGGGGCCGACCACGTCCCACACCAGCGGCGGCTCGCCGCGCGCGCGGCAGGGCTCGATGGCCATCCACGCCTGGTACATGGCGGGGCGCAGGAGGTCGTTCATGGCGGCGTCGACGATGCAGAAGTTCTTCCCGCCTGCGTCGGTGTGCCCGGGCTTGAGCACCAGCGCCTTGGTCAGCAGCACGCCGGCATTGCCCACCAGCGAGCGGCCCGGCTCCAGCAGCAGCTCGCGGTGGCCGTGGCCGCGCGCGTCGATGCGCGCCAGCATCGACGCCACCAGCTCGGCCGGCGCGGGCGGCTGCTCGTCGGTGTAGGTGATGCCGAGGCCGCCACCGACGTCGACGTGGTGGATGGCGACGCCGGCCGCCTCGACCGCTTCCACCAGGTCGAGCAGCCGGTCCAGCGCGTCGAGGTAGGGAGCCACCTGCGTGATCTGCGAGCCGATGTGGCAGTCGATGCCCACGACGCGCAGTCCCGGCAGCGCTGCCGCATGGCGGTAGGCGGCGACCGCGTCGCCGTGCGCGATGCCGAACTTGTTGCCCTTCAGGCCGGTGGAGATGTAGGGGTGCGTGCCGGCGTCGACGTCGGGGTTGACGCGCAGGCTCACGGGCGCCACGCAGCCCAGGCTGCGCGCCACGGCATCCAGCATGTCCAGCTCGCGCAGGCTCTCGACGTTGAAGCATCGCACGCCGGCGTGCAGCGCCAGGCGCATCTCATCGGGCGTCTTGCCCACGCCCGAGAACACCACGCGCGAGGCGTCTCCGCCGGCGGCCAGTACGCGCGCCAGCTCGCCGCCCGAGACGATGTCGAAGCCGGCGCCGGCCTCGGCAAAGGTCTGCAGCACGGCCAGCGAGGAGTTGGCCTTCATCGCGTAGCACACCAGGTGCTCGCGGCCTTGCAGCGCCTGCTCGTACGACGCCAGCGCGGCGAGCATTGCGGCGCGCGAGTACACGTACAGCGGCGTGCCGAAGCGCGCGGCCAGCTGCTCGAGCGCGTGGCCCTCGAGCGTGAGCACGCCATCGGCGCGGCGGGCCAGGAACGGCGCGCCCGGCAGAGCCGGCGGCCGGCTCATCGCGGCACCGCCGGGGCGGATGCGGAAGGCGCCGCGGTCGCGGGTCCCACGGACGCCGGCGCAGCCGGCTTGGGCAAGGTCAGCGGTCCCTTCTGACCGCAAGCGGCCAGCAGGCCGGCAACCACCATGACGACAACGACTGCAAGGCGCGTCGATACACTCTTATGGGACAGATCCGACATTTTGAGGATTCTATGAGCCTGCCTCCGGGCGCCCCGAAGAGCGCCGCGCCCTCGCTGCTGAGCGACGCCGAGTACCGCGAGCGCACGCACGCGCTGCTGGCCCGCATCGAGGCCACCTGCGACCGCTGGCTGCAGGACGACCTGATCGACATCGACACCCACCGCACGGGCGGCCTGCTCGAGCTTGAATTCCCCGACGGCAGCCGCATCGTCGTCAACACGCAGCCGCCGCTGCACGAGCTGTGGCTGGCGGCGCGTGACGGCGGCTTCCACTACCGCTGGGACGGCACGGCCTGGTGCGACACGCGCGACGGCAGCGAGTTCGTGGCCACGCTGTCGCGGCTGGCCAGCGCCCAGGCAGGGCGGCCGCTGCAGTTCGCGCTCAGCGCTTGAACAGGTCGAGGATCGACCGGCGCTCGTCGGCCGAGGGCGGCTTGGGCACCGCCCGATCCAGCCCGACGCTGACCACGCCGGCCGACCCGACGAACTCCTCGAAGATCCACTGCCCGGAGCGCTGCACCACGCCGGCCGGCGGCTCGATCTCCTGCACCGGCACGCCCTTGAGCGCGTGCTGCATGAACTCGATCCAGATCGGCAGCGCCAGGCCGCCGCCGGTCTCGCGGCTGCCGAGCTTCTTCGGCGTGTCGTGGCCCACCCACACCACCGTCGTCAGCCTGGGCTGGTAGCCGGCGAACCAGGCATCCATCGAGTCGTTCGTGGTGCCGGTCTTGCCATACAGGTCGGGCCGCTTGAGCGTGGCCTGAGCGCGCGCGGCCGTGCCGCTGCGCGTGACCTCCTGCATCAGCGTGTCCATCACGAAGGCGTTGCGTTCGGGCAGCGTGCGCAGCGCCTCGGTCAGCTCGGGCGGGCGGGTCTGCAGCAGCACGCGCCCGCGGGCGTCGGCGATGCGGCGGATGAGCAGGGGCGGCACCAGGAAGCCACCGTTGGCGAACACGCTGTAGGCGGTGGCCATCTGCATCGGCGTCACGGTGCCGGCGCCCAGCGCCATGGTCAGGTAGGGCGGGTGGCGCTCGCGCTCGAAGCCGAAGTTGTCGAGCCAGTGCTGGGTGAATTCGGTGCCGGTGGCCTCGAGCACGCGTATCGAGACCATGTTCTTCGATTTGGCCAGCGCCACCTGCAGCGACATCGGGCCCTCGAAGGTGCCGTCGTAGTTCTTGGGCTCCCAGGGCTGGCTGCCGGTGGCGGCGGCGTCGTAGAACAACGGCGCGTCGTTCACGATGGTGGCCGGCGTGAAGCCCTGCTCCAGCGCCGCCGAGTACACGAAGGGCTTGAAGCTCGAGCCCGGCTGGCGCCAGGCCTGCGTGACCCGGTTGAACTGGGTCTTGCCGAAGTCGAAGCCGCCGACCATCGCGCGCAGCTCGCCGGTGCGCGGGTCCATCGCGACCAGGGCGCCCTGCACGTCGGGCAGCTGCGTCAGGCGCCAGGTGCTGCGGTTGCGGCCCTCCGCGGTCTGCAGCGCCCGCACGACCGCACCGCGGCGGATCTGCCGCTGCGGCGGCGCCTTGGCCGCGAGCCCCGAGCTCACCGGCCGCAGCCCTTCGCCGGTGACCGTGATGACGTCTCCCGACTGCAGCATGGCGCGCACCGCGGTGGGCGAGGCCTCCAGCACGACGGCGGCACGCAGTTCGCCGTTGTCGGGGTGATCGGCCAGTGCCTCGGCCACGCGGGCGTCGAGCAGCTTCTCATCGGCCGGCAGGTCGACGTAGGCCTCGGGGCCGCGGAAGTTCTGGCGCGCCTCGTAGTCCATCAGGCCCCGGCGCAGCGCGTTCCAGGCCACGCGCTGGTCGGCGGCATCGACGCTGACGGTCACGTCGAGCCCGCGGCTGTAGGTCTCGGCGCCGTCCTGCGCAAAAACGAGCTGGCGCGCGGCCTCGGCGACGAACTCGGCCCAGGCGGGGGCATCGTCGCGGCGCTTGAACTTCAGCCGCTGCGCCAGGGCCTCGTCGTGCTGGGCCTCGGTGATGAAGCCGCCGGCGAACATGCGGTCGATGATGTAGCGCTGACGGATCGTCGCGCGACGCGGGTTGCTGATGGGGTTGAAGGCCGACGGCGCCTTCGGCAGCCCCGCCAGCATCGCGGCCTCGGCCACGGTGACGTCCTTCAGCGGCTTGCCAAAGTAGATCTCGGAGGCCGCCGCGAAGCCGTGCGCGCGCTGGCCCAGGAAGATCTGGTTCATGTACAGCTCGAGGATCTGGTCCTTTGTGAGCAGACCTTCCATCCTCATCGCCAGCAGGATCTCATAGATCTTGCGCGTGAAGGTTTTCTCGGTGGACAGGTAGAAGTTGCGCGCCACCTGCATGGTGATGGTGCTGGCCCCCTGGCTGCGGGCGTCGCGCAGGTTCTCCAAGGCGGCCCGGGCCACGCCCTTGTAGTCGACGCCACCGTGCTGGTAGAAGCGCGCGTCCTCGGCAGCGAGCACGGCGTCCTTCATCACCTGCGGGATCTGGGCGATGGGCGTGAAGGTGCGGCGCTCCTCGCCGAACTCCCCGAGTTGCACGCCGTCGGCAGAGAACACCCGCAGCGGCAGCTTGGGCCGGTAGTCGGTGACCGCGTCGATGGCGGGCAGGTTGGGATAGGCCACCGCCAGCGCCACGCCCACCAGCAGCAGCAGCGCCAGCAAGCCCGCCAGCGCCAGGCCGACGGCCACACCCGTGATGCGCAAGGCCCAGACCATAGGCCCACGGCGAGCGGGCTCGGCGGCGGGCGGGCTGGGAGCGGCGGCGTCGGTCATCGCGGGCTGGTCGGCAAGGGGCCACCATTGTGGGGGGTAGGCCGCAGACCGCCTCCGCGTGACTTTGTCCACAGATAGCCCACAGCACCCCGGGTAGGTCCGCAGCCGCCTCTTTCGGCTTGTTTCACATCTGCCTTCCCGGAACCGAAATCGTCATCGCGCGACAACGTCTGCGGGCGGTTTCACGGCCATTTCTCTTTGGCGCACAAAGGCTTTACTGCTAGCATTGAAGTAATTTCTTAACAAACTCGGGGTCAGTGCCCAAGCCGGTTTCCACAACCCTGAGCGGGTATCGAGCCTGCCCAGAGTGCCGAGCCGCCGGCGGCCCGGCGGTATCGTGGGTGCTCTTGCGGAACATCAGGGTCGGGCAGGCCGAGGAGTAGGCAACGTGGGATTCCTGGACATCTTGCTGGGGCGCAAGCACCCGCCGGTGATCGGGCTGGACATCAGTTCCTCCAGCGCCAAACTGGTCGAACTCGACCAGACGTCGTCGGGTGACTACACGCTGGAACGCTTCGCCTCCGAACCCTTCGAGAAGGGTTGGATCACCGATGGCCAGATCGAGAAGTTCGACGAGGTCGCCGCCGCCGTCAAGCGCGTGCTCCAGAAGAGCGGCACCAAGACGCGCAACGTCGTCATGGCCATGCCGCAGAGCGCCGTGATCACCAAGAAGATCATGCTCCCCGCCGGCCTGCGCGAGGAGGAGATGGAGATTCAGGTCGAGAGCGAGGCCAACCAGTACATTCCCTTCTCGCTGGACGAAGTCAGCCTGGATTTCTCGGTGATCGGGCCGAGTCCCACCAGCGCTGGCGACGTCGAGGTGCTGATCGCCGCCAGCCGCAAGGACCGCGTCCAGGATCGCCAGGGTCTGGCCGAGGCCGCCGGCCTCAAACCCGTGGTGCTCGACATCGAGAGCCACGCGTCCCGCCTGGCCATGAGCCGTGTCGTCGGGGCGCTGCCCAACGAGGGGCGTGATGCGCTCGTGGCGCTGTTCGAGATCGGCGCCGACACCACCAGCCTGAAGGTGCTGCGCGACGACGACATGCTCTACGACCGCGACCAGGCCTTCGGCGGCAGCCAGCTCACGCAGCTGATCAGCCGCCAGTACGGCTTCAGCTTCGAGGAGGCAGAGACCAAGAAGCTCAGCGGCGACCTGCCCGAGGACTACGAGAGCGCCATCCTCGCACCCTTCGTCGACAGCCTGAGCCAGGAGATCGGCCGCGCGCTGCAATACTTCTTCACCAGCTCGCCGCACCACAAGGTCCACTACGTGATGCTGGCCGGCGGCACGGCCACGCTGCCGGGCCTGAAGGACCGTGTCACCGATCTGACCGGCTTCGCCTCCAGCGTCGTCAACCCGTTCGAGAACATGCCGCTCGGCGCAGCGGTGCGCGAGAGCCGGGTGCGCCGGGAGGCGCCGTCGTACCTCACGGCCTGCGGGCTGGCGATGCGGAGGTTCCTGCTGTGATCCTCATCAACCTGCTGCCGCACCGCGAAGCGCGGCGTGCGCAACGCAAGCGCGCCTTCTTCGTCGGCCTCGGCGGCAGTTTCGCGGGGGGCCTGCTGATCGCCGTGGTCTGGTACTCGGCGCTGCAACAGGTGACGGCGGCGCAGATCGACCGCAATTCGTTCCTGAAGGCCGAGATCGCCCGCCTCGACACGCAAATCAAGGACATCGCCACGCTGCGCCAGGACATCGAGGCCTTGAAGGCCCGGCAGCGCGCCGTCGAGGACCTGCAGACCGACCGCAACGTGCCGGTGTACCTGCTCAACGAACTCACCCGGCAGGTGCCCGAGGGCGTGTACCTCACGTCGATCAACCAGCAGGGCCAGACCGTCTCCGTGCGGGGCATCGCTCAGACCAACGAGCGGGTCTCCGAGTTGCTGCGCAACACCTTCTACAACTCGCCCTGGCTCGAGAAGCCCGATCTCGTCGAGATCAAGGCCGTCACCCAGGGCGCGGGCCGCGACGCCCGTCGCCTGTTCGAGTTCTCGATGCGCGTTTCGCTGAAGCGCGCGCAGCAGCCCGCCGCGTCCGCGGCGCCCGCTTCGGCCGCAGCGCCGGCGAAGTCGTCCTGAGGGCACCATGGCCAAAGCCCCCCCCCTCAACTTCGAAGCCAGCCGACTGCTCGATAGCGCCGCCGGGCAGTTCCGCAACCTCAACGCCAACGAACCGGGTCAGTGGCCCTTGCTGCCCAAGCTCGCGGCCTGGCTGGGCGCCGCCTTGGCCGCGGTGGTGGTGGGGTGGTTCTTGGTCAACCGCGCCGCCACCCTCGAACTCGAGGAAGCGCGGGCCGCCGAGCCTCGCTTGCAGGCCGACTACGTGTCGCGCCTGCGCCAGGCCGTCAACCTGAGCGCGCTGCGCACGCAGAAACAGCAGGTGCAGGAGTTCGTGACGCAGCTCGAGAAGCAACTCCCTGGCAAGGCCGAGATGGACGCCCTGCTGTCGGACATCAACCAGGCCGGCCTCGGGCGCGGCCTGCAGTTCGATCTGTTCCGTCCGGGGCAGGTGCAGGTCAAGGAGTACTACGCCGAGTTGCCGATCTCCATCCGCGTCAGTGGCCGCTATCACGAGCTCGGCGCGTTCGCGGCCGACATCGCCAACCTGTCGCGCATCGTGACGCTGCACAACTTGGTGATCGCGCCCGTCGGGCGCGACGCAGCCGGCAACCTGTACATGGAGGCCACGGCGCGCACCTACCGCTACCTCGACGTGACCGAAATCAACGAGCAGCGCGCAGCCGCCGCGGCGCGCAACAAGGGCGGAGGCCGCAAGTGATGCTCTCTCGCACCCCGGTCCACGCGCGCCGGCCCGTCTCCTGTGGCTTGTTGCTGGCCGTGCTGCTGGCGGGCTGCACCGCTGACCACGACCAGCTCCGCCAATGGATGGAACAGCAGCGCCGCGAGATCACGCCCAGCATGACGCCGCTGCAGGCACCGACGAAGTTCAATCCGGAACCCTACTCGCAGTCGCAGGCGGTCGAGCCGTTCAGCGCACAGAAGCTCAGCGTGGCGCTCAAGCAGGAGGCGCGCGCGCCGAATTCACTGCTGTCGCGTCAGCTCAACCGCCGCAAGGAACCCCTGGAGGCGTTTCCGCTGGACAGCATGAGCATGGTCGGCAGTGTCACCAGGCAGGGGCGGCCCTACGCGCTGCTGCGCGTTGACGCACTGCTGTACCAGGTGCGGGTGGGCGACCACATCGGCCAGAACTATGGCGAGATCACGGCCATCAGCGAAACCGAGATCACGCTGAAGGAAACGGTCCAGGACGCCGCGGGTGAATGGATCGAGCGCCCCGCCACCTTGCAGCTCCAGGAGAGGGCGCGATGAGGAAACCAGAGGAGAAACCCACGATGTTCCATTGGCCCTCCTGCCGAGCCGCCCTGGCGGCGCTGGGAACCGCCGCAGTGGCGGTCGCGTGGCCCGGCTTGGCCTGGGCGCAGAACTCGATCCGGGCGATCACCAGCAGCCAGCAGGCCGGCACGGAAGTCGTGCGCATCGAGCTCACGCAGCCCCTGCCCGCAGTGCCGACCGGCTTCGCGGTGCAGGCGCCGCCGCGCATCGCGATCGACCTGCCGGGCGTGAGCAACGCCATCGGACGCAACCTCGTGGAGGTCAACCAGGGCAACCTGCGCTCGGTAGCCGTGGCCCAGGCCGGTGATCGCACGCGCCTCGTGCTCAACCTCAAGCAGGCTTCGGGCTACCGCGCCCAGCTGCAAGGCAACGCGCTGCTGCTGGTGCTCGACGTCGGCGGCCCGGCCGAGTCCGTGGCTGCTGCACCCTCCGCCGCGGCCACCGCTTTCGCGCCCTCGCAGAATGCCGACAACCAGGCGCTGCGCGACATCGACTTCCGCCGGGGCAGCGACGGCGCCGGCCGCGTCATCGTGAGTCTTCCCAGCACGCAGGTGGGCGTCGACATCCGCCAGCAGGGCCAGAACCTGGTGGTGGAGTTCCTGCGTTCGTCGCTGCCCGAGGCACTGCGTAGGCGGCTGGACGTGACCGACTTCGGCACGCCGGTGCGCACGGTGGCCACCTTCCAGAACGGAGACCGCGTGCGCATGGTGGTGGAGCCCACTGGGGCCTGGGAACACAGCGCCTACCAGACCGACAACCAGTTCGTTCTGGAAGTCCGGCCGATGAAGGTGGACCCGAACAAGCTCACGCAGGGCCCGGGCTTCAGCGGCGAGAAGCTCAGCCTCAACTTCCAGAACATCGAGGTCCGGGCGCTGCTGCAGGTGATCGCCGACTTCACCAACTTCAACGTCGTCACCTCCGACACCGTCACCGGCAACGTCACGTTGCGACTGAAGGACGTGCCCTGGGACCAGGCCCTGGACATCATCCTCCAGAGCAAAGGCCTCGGCGTGCGCAAGAACGGCAACGTGCTGTGGATCGCCCCTAAGGAGGAACTCACCGCCAAGGAGCAGATCGAGCTGGAGTCGCGCAAGAAGATCGCCGACCTCGAACCTACGCGCACGCAGTCGTTCCAGCTCAACTACACCAAGGCCGAGGAAGTGGCCAAGGCTATCTCCGGGCAGACGCTGGTGGGCGGCGGGGGTGGCAGCAGCGGCAACCAGCCCGGCCGGATCCTCAGCGCACGAGGCAGCGTGCT
>JBILSW010000402.1:0-3547 GCA_044371895.1 Rubrivivax sp. | reverse complement strand
GAAGGCGCCGATCCTGTGCCTGGTGGGGCCCCCTGGCGTGGGCAAGACCTCGCTGGGCCAAAGCGTGGCGCGGGCCACGGGCCGCAAGTACGTGCGCATGGCCCTGGGCGGCATGCGCGACGAGGCCGAGATCCGCGGGCATCGCCGCACATACATCGGCTCGATGCCGGGCAAGGTGCTGCAGTCGCTCACCAAGGTTGGTACGCGCAACCCGCTGTTCCTGCTCGACGAGATCGACAAGCTCGGCATGGACTTCCGTGGCGATCCGTCCAGCGCGCTGCTGGAGGTGCTTGACCCCGAACAGAACCACACCTTCAGCGACCACTACGTCGAGGTCGACTTCGACCTCTCGGACGTGATGTTCGTCGCGACTTCGAACTCGATGAACATCCCTCCGGCGCTGCTCGACCGCATGGAGGTCATCCGCCTGGCGGGCTACACCGAGGACGAGAAGCTCAGCATCGCCCAGCGCTACCTGCTCCCAAAGCAGCAGAAGAACAACGGCGTGAAGGCCGGCGAGATGGAGCTCACCGAGGGGGCAATCCGCGCCATCCTTCGCTACTACACGCGCGAGGCCGGCGTGCGAAGCCTCGAGCGCGAGATCGGCAAGATCTGCCGCAAGGTCGTCAAGGGGCACCAGCTGAAGAAGTACGAGGGCAAGGTCGTCGTCACCGAGGACAACCTCAACGATTACCTGGGCGTGCGCAAGTACGACTATGGCCGCACCGAGAAGAAGAATCAGGTCGGGCAGGTGGTGGGGTTGGCCTGGACGGAGGTCGGTGGCGACCTGCTCACCATCGAGGCGGCCGTTATGCCTGGAAAGGGCAACATCACGCGCACTGGCTCGCTGGGCGACGTGATGAAGGAGTCGGTCGAGGCCGCGCGCACCGTGGTGCGCTCGCGCTCGCGCCGCCTCGGCATCAAGGACGAACTGTTCGAGAAGCGCGACATCCACATCCACGTGCCCGATGGCGCAACGCCCAAGGACGGGCCCAGCGCGGGCGCGGCAATGACGACGGCGCTGGTTTCTGCGCTGACCGGCATCCCCGTGAAGGCGGAGGTGGCGATGACCGGCGAGATCACGCTGCGCGGCGAGGTGACCGCGATCGGTGGCCTGAAGGAGAAGCTGCTGGCGGCGCACCGGGGCGGCGTGAAGACGGTGCTGATCCCCGAGGAGAACGTCAAGGATCTACAGGACATCCCGGAGAACGCCAAGAACAGGCTTGAGATCGTGCCGGTGAAGTGGATCGACCAGGTGCTTGAGCTTGCGCTGGAGCGCATGCCCGACAGCCTGCCCGACGAGGAGCCGGTGCCGGCCGCTGCAGCCCAGTCCGGGACTCCGGGGATCGCGCCCGCCCCGGCGGCGGCCGACGGGCTGCCGCACTGAAGGCGTCGCAGGCCGTTGTGGCAAGTCGCCACCGGCTTGCAACCGCCTGCAACGTCGCGCTATACTGTGAAGCTCGATGCACTTGACGCGGCAAGCGATTCACAAGGAAAGTGTCGAGAAGTTGAGATCCAAGCGGGATTAGCTCAGTTGGTAGAGCGATACCTTGCCAAGGTATAGGTCGAGAGTTCGAGCCTCTTATCCCGCTCCAGATTCCAAAGACAGGGAAGCTTCGGCTTCCCTTCTTTTTGGCTGAGAATGCCAAGCGTGCGACCCCTGGCGCGATAGCAAAGCGGTTATGCAACGGATTGCAAATCCGTCTAGGCCGGTTCGACTCCGGCTCGCGCCTCCAGTGCTCACTGCCCCGGCCGCCAAGTGGCCCGGATGGCGAAATCGGCAGACGCAGCGGACTTAAAATCCGCGGCCCCTAGCGGGGCATGCGGGTTCGAGCCCCGCTCCGGGCACCATCATCGCGGCCTCGAAAACCCACACCCGGCGCCTACACGTGGCGTCGACAGGAACCGTCGCATGGCCCTTTTCGCAACCGAAGCCCTGAACCCCGGCGTCGCGCGTCGAGAGGTGTTCGGCTGGGCGATGTATGACTTCGCCAACTCGGGCTACACGACTGTCGTGCTCACCGCGGTCTTCAACGCCTACTTTGTGGGCGTAGTGGCCGGCGGGGCCGACTGGGGCACTCTGGCCTGGACGCTCACGCTCGGCCTGAGCAACGCTCTCGTGATGCTCGCCACGCCGGTGCTGGGCGCCTGGGCCGACGCGCGCGCAGCCAAGAAGCTGCTGCTCGTGGCCTCCACCATCGGTTGCGTGGTGGCCACTGCGGCGCTGGCGGGCGTGGGCCGCGGAGACCTGTGGCTCGCGGTGGCGGCCATCGTCGTCTCGAACTTCTGCTATTCAATCGGCGAGCAGCTCACCGCCGCCTTCCTGCCCGAGCTCGCGCGACGCGAGGCTCTGGGCCGCGTCTCGGGCTGGGGCTGGAGCCTGGGCTACTTCGGCGGCATGCTCACTCTGGGCCTGAGCCTGGGCTACGTGATCTGGGCGCAGGGCCAGGGCCTGCCCGCCACGCACTTCGTGCCGGTTACCATTCTGATCACCGCTGTGGTCTACGCGCTGGCCTCGCTGGCCACCTTCGCACTGCTGAAGGAGCGTGCGGTGCAACAGCCGGCGAGCGTGGCGGGCGCCGCGGCGACGGCCCTGCAGCGCCTGGGCCATACCTGGCGCGAGGCGCGCCGCTACGAGGACTTCCGCTGGCTCCTGGCCTGTGCGGTGTTCTACCAGGCGGGCATCTCCGTGGTCATCGCGCTCGCCGCGATCTACGCCGAGGAGGTTCTGGGCTTCAAGCAGACGCAGACGATGATGCTGATCTTCCTCGTCAACATCGCGTCGGCCGCGGGCGCGTTCGCCTTCGGTTACGGGCAGGACCGCATCGGGCACCGCAAGGCCCTGGGCCTGACGCTGTGGGGCTGGGTGCTGATGACGCTGCTGGCGCTGGCTGCGACCACCCCCGGGCCTTTCTGGGTGGCCGCCGTGGTGGCCGGGCTGTGCATGGGATCGAGCCAGAGTGCCGGACGCGCACTGGCGGGGCTTTTCGCACCGCCGGACCGGCTGGCCGAGTTCTACGGCCTGTGGATCTTCGCCACGCGCGCCTCGGCCATCGTCGGCCCAATCACCTACGGCGTGGTGACTTGGCTGACAGGAGGAAACCACCGCCTCGGCATCGCCAGCACGGGCCTGTTCTTCGTCGTCGGCCTGCTGCTTCTGCGCCGCATCGACGTCGCCCGCGGCCAGGCCGCGGCTCTGGGGGAACTCCCGTCCACCGAAAAATAGTACGATCGTTCTATTGTGTGCCCCGGGCAGGGTTCGTGCGGATCCCTGCCGCCTAGAATGGCGTGATTGACGTTAACGTCAATTGCAGCCACCTACCGCCCATTGGGCAGGCCGCAGGCGCAGGCATACAGTCCCCAAGGAGATGCAGGCATGAAGGTGCTGGTCCCGGTCAAGCGGGTGGTCGACTACAACGTAAAGGTGCGCGTCAAGTCCGACGGCACGGGCGTGGACATTGCCAACGTCAAGATGAGCATGAACCCCTTCGACGAGATCGCCGTCGAGGAGGCCGTTCGCCTGAAGGAGAAGGGCGCCGTCACCGAG
>JBILSW010000401.1:0-3550 GCA_044371895.1 Rubrivivax sp. | reverse complement strand
GCCAGGTGGCCCAGCCCGGGCAGCCCGTGCAAGGTGGCCCCGGGCACCCTCGCCGCCAGCGCCTGCGCCTGCTGCGGCGGCACCGCGGCGTCGCGCCCGGCCGCCACCAGGTGGAGTGCCGTGCCCAATTCGGCCAACCGGGGCAGCTCCAGCGGCAGCGAGGACAGGTCCCAGGCGGCCATCATGGCGATCACCGCGCTGACGTGGCCCACGTCGCCCGCCAGGCGGGCGTAGCGGGCGCGCCCAGCGGCGTCCAGCCGCGAGCCGGTGCCCCGCAGCAGCCGCTCCAGCGTGGCCGGACGGGCCGCATGCCATGCGAAGAACGCCGGCGCGAGCGGGTTGATGGCCAGCAGCCGCGCCATCGGGGCATACCACCAGCCGCCGCTGGCGCCGGGCGGGAACCAGGCCCCGTTGAGGCTGACGAGGCTGGCCGGCCGGGCGTGCCCGTCGAGCACCAGGCGCGCTCCGACCGCCGCGCCGGCGCTGTGCCCGACCACCGCCGCCGGCGCCACGCCCAGCGCTTGCAGCAGCGCTCCAAGGCTGCCGGCCATGCCCGGCAGCGACAGCCCCGCAACCCGCGGCCGCGACGTGAAGGCGTGGCCCGGCAGGTCGGGCACGAGCAGGCCGTGGCGGCGAGACAGCAGCGGCGCCAGGGCCGCGAACGAGTGGGTGGAGGCCCCGGTGCCGTGCAGCAGCAGCAGCCAGGAAGCCTCCGGCCGTGGCAGCGGCCACTGCTGCACGTGCCAGCGCAGGCCCCCGGCGGCCACGAGCTCGCTGCGCTCGGCGTGCGGCCAGTCGGGGGGCAGGCCGGGCGGTGCTCCGTGTCGGGCCGGTCGTGGTCGAGCGCCCATGGTCGTACCGCCGGCCTCGACGGGGCTCAGCCCGCGCGCGGCGACAGCAGCGCCGCCTGCACGGCACCGCTGAGCACACGCGCGTCGGCCTGCGGCAGCGCGAGGTAGCGCGCGCCCATCGCCAGGGCCAGCGCCGCGGCTGCGGGCTCGGGGCGCACCGAGGTATCCACCAACAGGCACTGCAGGCCCAGCCCGCGCAGGCGACGCGCGGCAGCCAGCGCCTCCTCGGCAGCCTGCAGGCGCCCGCCCTGCCCCGCGAGCGTGACGTTGGCGCGGCCGTCGGTGAGCATCACCACGAGCGGCGACGCGCCCTCGCGCTGCACCTGCGCGGCCACCTGCCGCGCCATCTCGATGCCGGCAGCCAGCGGCGTACCTCCGCCGCCGGGCAGCCCGGCCAGCGAGCGCCGCGCCCGCACCAGCGAGCGCGTCGGCGGCAGCAGCAGCTCCGCGCCGCACCCGCGGAAGGCCAGCACCGCCACCTCGTCACGGCGCACGTAGCACTCGGCCAGCAGCAGCTCGACGGCGCCCTTGGCCTCGGCCAGGCGGTGCAGCGCCGACGAGCCCGAGGCATCGACAGCGAACACGGTGGTCGTGCCGCGCTTCTCGGCGAAGCGGCGCACGTGGAAGTCGTCAGGCCGCACGTGCACCCGCGGGCCCTCGCCCCGCCCCGACTGCCCGGCCCAGGCGCGACGGCGCAGCGGTTGCCAGGGCGCGGCCGCGCGCAGCGTGGCCACCAGGTGCAGCCGCGCGCCCTGCACCGGCGGCCCACGGCGCGCGCCCAGCGGCCGCCCGCGGCTGCGCGAGGCGGCGACCGCCCCGGCCTTGCCGCCACGCGCAGCGCGCGTGCGGGGGCCGTCGCCCTGCAGCAGCTGCGCCAGCAGGCCCGGTGGGATGGCGGCCGTGGCGGCGTCGAGCACGCGGTCTTCGAGCGGATGCGTCTCGGTCGGCGGCGGGGGGGGCGGCGGCGCCCCCTCCGGCGGCGCGGCGGCATCGGGTGGCGGAGCGGCTTCCTGCGGCGGCGCTTCGGCGGGGTCTGCGGCGGGCTCTTCGGGCGGCGCCGGCAGCCGCGTGGCGCGGGGCGCCAGCACCAGGGCGGCGGCGCGGTCGGCATCGTCGGCAGTGGCAAGGTCACGGCCGAACAGCGCCGCCGATGCGCGCGCCAGCCGCACCGCGGCCCAGGCGGCGCGCGGCGAGTCCACGCCGAGGGCCAGCGTGGCGGCGGTCAGCGCGGCCACCAGCTCGTCGGGCACCTGCACGCGCGGCAGCCGCTCGCGCGCCTCGGCCACCGCGACGGTCCAGTCGGCCACCTCGGCCGGCTGCGGCGCGCTGCGCCAGCCCAGGCGGTGCAGCGGCAGCCACAGTGCCAGGCGGTCGGCCAGCGCGGGCGCCAGCGGGCTGTCGTCGCCCTCGGCCTCGTCGAGCGCGACGAGCGCGAAGCGCGCCGGCGCCACGGCGCTGAGGCCGTCGCGCTCGATGCGCACGCGGCCCTGGTCCAGCGCCGCCGCCACCTGCGCGGCGGTGCCGGCGGCCAGCCGCTCGGCCATGGCTGCCACCACCACGCCGCCATCGGCCGCGGCCAGCAGCCCCTGCTGCAGCACAGGCCGGCCGGCGGCCAGTGTGGCCTGCAGGTCAAGGCCGCCGGACAGGCGGTCCTGCTGGGCGTGCTGGGGCAGGCGGCGCCAGGGCGTGCCTGCGGGCAGAAGCAGGCGCAGGGTCTCGAGCCAGGCGTCGCGCACGGGGCCGGCCGGGCCCATCAGGCGCGCGCCCCCCAGGCCCGCCGGATCGACGGCCAGCAGGGCCGCCGCCAGGGCCAGCGCCTGGCGGGCGCTCTCGCGGTGATCGGCCATGGTGCGCGGGGCGGGCGCTGCGGGCTGCGGGCTGCGGGCTGCGCCGCTCAGGCGGCCGTGCCGAACACCTCGGCCAGCACGCGCTCCACGCGCACGCCGGCGTCGGTGTCGTCCAGCGGGTCGCGGCGCAGGCGGTGCCGCAGGGCCGGGCGGGCGACAGTGCGGATATGCGCGTCGGCCACGGCCGCGTCGCCCTGCAGCGCGGCGTAGGCGCGCGCGGCGCGCATCAGCGTGAGTTCGCCGCGCAGGCCGTCGGTGCCCAGGCCCATGCAGAGGCTGGCGATGCGCGAAAGGGCCTCGTCGCCCAGCTGCACCTCGGGCAGGCGCTGCCGCGCCCGCACCAGCCTGCGGCGCGTCGCGTCCTCGTCCTTCTTCCAGCGCGCCGCGAAGGCCTCGGCATCGCGATCGAAGGCATCGCGGCGCTTGATGACCTCGATGC
Organism: Rubrivivax sp.; assembly: GCA_044371895.1. Lineage (GTDB taxonomy): Bacteria > Pseudomonadota > Gammaproteobacteria > Burkholderiales > Burkholderiaceae_C > Rubrivivax. The sequence goes on along the minus strand of JBILSW010000401.1, from coordinate 413 downwards.
GCGTGGCCAGGTCCCGTGGCGTGCGCACGTCGACCGCAAGGCCGAAACGGTCGAGCAGTTGCGGCCGCAACTCGCCCTCTTCGGGGTTGCCGCTGCCGACGAGCACGAAGCGCGCCGGATGGCGCACCGAGAGGCCCTCGCGCTCGACCACGTTCTCGCCCGAGGCCGCCACGTCGATGAGCAGATCAACGAGGTGGTCTTCGAGCAGGTTGACTTCGTCGATGTACAGGAAGCCGCGGTTGGCGCGCGCGAGCAGGCCGGGCTCGAAGTGCTTGGTGCCTTGCGTCAGCGCGCGCTCGATGTCGAGGGCGCCGACGACGCGGTCTTCGGTGGCGCCAAGCGGCAGATCGACCACCGGCACGCCGACCTGCGCCGTCTTGCCGGCGGCGCGCCCTTCGCAAGGCTCGGTGCGG
>JBILSW010000400.1:0-3565 GCA_044371895.1 Rubrivivax sp. | reverse complement strand
CGCCGTGATGGCCGACGAGCGGGGCCGCCCGCTCGTGACGCTGTCGACCGTGCTGCCGCGGCCATGACGCCGAGCACGCCCGTGGCGCGCGCGCGCGGCTTCACACTGGTGGAGGTGCTGGTGGCGCTGTTCGCGATGGCCTTGCTGTCGGTCATGGCCTGGCAGGGGCTGGAGTCGGTGCTCAAGGCGCGCGAGGCAAGCCGCGGCGCCGTCGAGCGCGCCAGCCGCCTGGCCACCGTGCTCACGCAGTGGGAGCAGGACCTGCAGGCCGTGGTCGACACCGGCATCGTCCCGGCGCTGCAGTTTGACGGCCAGACCGTGCGCCTGACGCGGCGCAGCGACGCCGGCGTCGTCATCGTGGCGTGGGCGGTGCGCAACGGCCGCTGGCAGCGCTGGACGTCTCCGGCCTTCACGGGCGCCGAGGCGCTGCAGCAGGGCTGGCTGGCGTCGCAGCAGCTGCTGGGCACCGAGCCCGGCCAGGTCACGCTGGCCGAGCCCGCCGAGGGCTGGCAGGTGTACTTCTTCTACGACGGCAACTGGGCCAACGCGCAGAGCACGGGCAACCTCGCGCAGGCCGCCGCGCCGCGGCCGGTGCCGCCCTCGGGCGCGGGCGGCGGCGGTCCGCCCGCTGGCGACGTGCGGCCGCCGGGCCCGGCGCCGGCGCAGCGCCAGCAACTGCCGGGCGCGGTGCGCACCGTCGTCACGCTCGACGGGCGCACGCTCACGCGCGACATCGCGCTCGGGCCGACCACGCCATGAGGCCGCCGCCCCGCCCCGCCCCGGTGCGCCGCCAGCGCGGCGTGGCGCTGCTGCTGGCGATGATCGTCGTGGCGCTGATCACCGCCGCCGCCGCGGCCATGGCGTGGCAGCAGGAGCGCGCCGTGGCCATCGAGGGCGCGGAGCGGGCGCGCGCGCAGAGCGCGTGGATCCTCAACGGGGCGCTGGACTGGGCGCGCCTGATCCTGCGCGAGGACGAACGCGCCGCACGCCGCGGCGGCGGGGCGGTGGACTCGCTCGACGAGCCCTGGGCGCAGCCGCTGGCCGAGGCGCGGCTGTCGTCGTTCCTGGCAGCCGACCGCGACAACAACGCCGACGGCGGCCCCGAGGCCTTCATCTCCGGCGCCATCGAAGATGCGCAGTCGCGCTTCAACCTGCAGGGCGTGGTCGACGCTGCGGGGCAGGTGGATGCCGCGCAGCTGGCGGCGCTCGTGCGGCTGGTGGAGCTGGCCGGAGCGCCGGCCGACGCCGCGGCGCGGCTGGTGGACGCGCTGCGCGGCTCCGCCCTAGGGCCTGCGGCCTCTGGCCAGGCGCTGGTGGCGCTGCGGCCCACGCGCTGGCGCGAGCTGGCGTGGTTCGGCATCGACGAGGCCACGCTGGCGCGCCTGGCGCCCTACGCCGACCTGCTGCCCCAGCCCACGCCCGTGAACGTGAACACCGCGCCCCGCGAGGTGCTCGTCGCTGTCCTCGAAGGGCTGGACCTCGGCGGCGCCGAGCGCATCGCGCAGCAGCGCCAGCGCCAGCCGTTTCGCTCGCTGGCCGAGCTGCAGGTGCTGCTGCCGCAGGGCCTGGAGCCCAACGCGCAACGCCTGGCCGTGAACTCTCAGCACTTTCGGGTCGCCGGGCGGCTGCGCCTGGAGCAGCGCGTGCTCGAGGAGCGCTCGCTGCTGCTGCGCCGCGACGGCAACGTCGAGGTGCTGCAGCGCGAGAAGCGCAGCTTTGCACTGCCCGCGCCCTGACGCCACGAAGCCGCAGCCCCGGCCCGCCACAATACGCCGCCGCGAGCGACCGCCGCGGCCGCTCCCGCCGAACGCCACCGCCACCGCCACCGCCACACCCCGCGCGCCACCGACCGACCTGAACGCATGTCGCTGCTCGTCGTCCAGCTGCCTCCTCGACAGCGCCTCGCCGGCCGCGGTGCAGGCGAGGATCCGGCCGCCCCGGCGGTGCTGCCCGCCGAGTGGCCGTTCTGGCTGGCCGACAACGCCGGCCTGGTGCTGCACGCGGGCCAGGCGGCACCGGCGCTGCTGCCGCGTGCCGACCGGCGCGTGCTGGTGCTGGCGGCGGCCGATGTGGCCTGGCACCGCGTCGACCTGCCCAAGGCCCCGCCGGCAAGGCTGCGGGCGGCGCTGGCCGGGGTGCTGGAGGAGGCCCTGCTCGACGACACCGAGGCGCTGCACCTGGCGTTGGCCGATGGTGCCGCGCCCGGCCGCAGCGGCTGGGTGGCCGTCACCGACCGTGCACGCCTGGCGGCGGCCCTGGTGGCGCTGGAGGCCGGCGGCGACGCCGGGGCGCAAGGCATCGACCGCGTGGTGGCGGCGGCCGAGCCCGTGGAGACCACCGAGCCTGCCGCGGCGCGCCGAGGCCACTTCCAGCAGGCCGACCCTGGCGACGGGGCCGACAGCACGCCGCTGCGGCTGACGCTGTCGGGGCCCGACGGCGTGGCCGAGCTGGCGCTCGACGGCAGCCTGGCCCGCGCGCTGGTCGGCGACCCCGCCGGCACCACCTGGACGGCCACGCCAGCCGCCGCCGCCGCCGCTGAACGCTGGCTGGGCAAGCCCGTTGGCGTGCTGCCCGACGCCGAGCGGCTGCGCGCCGCCGCCGAGCGCGGCAGCAACCTGCGGCAGTTCGAGCTCGCGCCGCGGCGACGGGGCACGCGTGCCCTGCGCGAGGGCTGGCGCGTGCTGGCCAGTGCGCCCTGGCGGCCCGTGCGCTGGGGCCTGGCGGCGCTCCTGGCCGTGCAGCTGCTGGGCCTGAACGCCCACGCCTGGCAGCAACGCCAGCAGATCGAGTCGCGCAAGGCGCAGTTGGTGGCGCTGCTCAAGCAGACCCACCCAGGCGTGCCCGTGGTGCTCGACGCGCCGTTGCAGATGCAACGCGAGACCGACCTGTTGCGGGGCCGCGCCGGCCGTGCCGGCCCTGGCGACTTCGAGGCCCTGCTGGCCGTCGCCGCCGGCGCCTGGCCCGATGGCGTGGGCCCGGCGCCTTCGCTGCGCTTCGAGCCCGGCCGCCTGACGCTGGCCGTGCCCGCCTGGGGCGATGCGCAGTGGCAGCAGTTCCAGCAGCGCCTGCGTGCCAGTGGTCACGCCGCCGAGTTCGCGGGCGGGCAGGTGATCGTGGTGCCACCGGCCACGGGGAGGCGGCCATGAGCGGGCTGGCCGCCAGCCGCGCCCGCGCAGCAGCGGCCTGGCGCGGGCTGGCCCCGCGCGAGCGCTGGCTGATGGTGGCGGCTGCTGCGCTGGTGGCGCTGGCGCTGCTGTGGCTGCTGGCGGTGCAGCCGGCCTGGCGCACGCTGGCGCGGGCGCCGGCCGAGATCGACCGCCTCGACGCGCAGCTGCAGACCATGCAGCGCCTGGCCGCCGAGGCGCAGGCCCTGCGCGAGACCCCGACCGTGCCGCCCGAGCAGGCGCAGGCCGCGTTGCAGGCCGCCACGGCGCGGCTGGGGCCGAAGGCGCAGCTCACGCTCAGCGGCGAACGCGCCGTGGCGCGCTTCGATGGCATCCCACCCGGCGCGCTGCGCGAGTGGCTGGCCGAAGTCCGTGCCGGCGCCCGCGTGAGGCCCGTGGCG